>JASEHT010000309.1 GCA_030018675.1 Smithella sp. | reverse complement strand
GTCTGCGCGTCACCGGTGCGCTTCCAGCAGCGTAGCAGAAAAAAGAAATTATGCGGAGATGGGAATTTCGGCGCCTGACCGAACCCGCCGAATGTTTTGTCAAAGCTCATCGAAAGCGACCGATACGCGCGATGCAGAGTCTCTTCGGACAGATCATTTCCTTTTTCGGCTGAGGTTTGGCGCAGGGTATTGGTAATTTCCTTTGCTGCGGAAATGACATCCGCGCGTCTTTCTTGCCAGATTGATTTTATTTTCGGAATCAACTCCAGCATTCCGGCGCGACCGTATTTTGTTTCTTTAGGGAGGTAGGTTGCGGCAAAGAACGGTTGTTTATCCGGCGTCATCACAATGGTCAAAGGCCAGCCGCCGCTGCGTGTCATCAGATGGCATGCCTTCATATAAACGGCGTCAATATCGGGACGCTCTTCCCGGTCAACTTTGATGTTCACAAAGGTGTCATTGAGCAATGCGGCGACTTCCTCATCTTCAAAGGATTCGCGCTCCATGACGTGACACCAGTGACAGGTGGAATAGCCAATGGAAAGAAAGACCGGTTTGTCTTTGAGCTTTGCTTCGGAAAATGCTTCGTCGCCCCAGGGATACCAGTCCACGGGATTGCGGGCATGCTGAAGAAGGTAAGGACTTTTTTCATTAATCAGACGATTCGATTTCATTACATCCAATATAATGATGCAGATGATTTTTACAAGGCCCTGGCAAAAACTTTTTCGATAGCTTCCTTGGAAGGAACGCCTTCCATAATCTTTTTGTCACCCACGTAAAATGTCGGAACGTAATAGTAATCGTATGGATCCGCGATTTCCGGATGTTTCCTTTCGTCAATAATGGTAAGCGGTACTTTCTTGTATTCCGGATGTTTTGCGAAAATTTCCTTCAGCATATTTAGGGCGTTCCGGCAATGCGGACAGCCTTCAAACATAAACAATTTTACTTCCTTCATTGTTTCACCAATAAACCTTTCCCCGCACTGATTTAGTAACCTCTCGACGTTCCGCCACCGCCGGAGGTGCCGCCGTCGAAATATTTGTCCTGTTGCTGAACTTCTATGTTGGTCGCCAAAGGCGTTACGGCTGCGGCGATATCTGCCAGTCCGATGCCATGGCTTTCCGGCTTAAGGATATTTTCGGCAGTGAAGCCGTCCCTTTGTTTATTTTCTCCGCGATTGAGCCAGATGTTGATCGCCATGGAGATTATGACCAGCGCTGTTCCCAGAATCGCCGGGTCCCACGTGTAGCGCGTAATGCCCAGATAGCTTTTGTTGGTGGCCATGGTGACGCAAGTCATCACAAGGCTCAGGTTGAGAATGAGCCGCTTGCGGCTTTTGATTCCCCAATAAATCCCGACGATGGGAATGATGAATGTGAGGACATACGATGCCCAGTAAACGTAAGGCGGAAAAGCTTTCGGGCGCAGGTGAAGACTGCTTATGTTGCCGGTGAGACCGCCCACAGCGCCGAGAATTTCCAGGTTAATCGTGAGGTATAATCCCGCCAGCACACACGCCTGAATCACGGTGTCTTTTTCTTTCCGGAAATCCTCGTTTTCATCATTATCAAAGATTGCGCTTAAAAACAGAATAAGACACAGGACGACCAACAGAAATAATCTTTCGGTCAGAGGCGTCAGTGAGAACTGAAAGGGGAGAGTGCAAAGGGCGCAAACGCAGATAAATGCCGCATAGAGAAAACCGAATCGCAGGTATATCCAGCAGGCGAAGCAGGCGCAAAGCAGCGTGATAACAATACCGGTTTGCTTGCTGGTTAAGACGGTTTCGTTCAGGAATGTTCCGCAGCCGAAGCATAGAAACGCCATGGCGGCGAGGGCAAGGGCTTCTTCGATGCCGTGCCTGTAAATGCGATATTTGTTTATCGCGTACTCTCCCGCAAAATATGAAATCACAGAGGAGATAATTAATACAAAAGAGACGGGCACCGGTTTTCTGATGCCGGTCATCCACATAAAAAGTCCCAGCACCGCTCCGATGAAAATACATGTAAAAACAAAGAAGATGATGCGGAAAAAGACGTTGGTCTGGCGCACATCGGGGTCGGTGTGGCTGAATGCCGCGGTCAGTTGGTCATTATTAATCAGGCCAGAGCGATGCCAGGTTTTGGCCTGATTGCGGATGTAGATATTTTCTTCCTGCTGCGCGGAGTAAATGCGGTTGATCATTCATCCTCCCTGAACTTTCGCGACATGATGAAGATCGCGGCAATGACCAGCAGCGATGTCAGTATAAAGTAGGAGTAAACCAAAACTTCCTGTCTCTTTATCTGATCGAAAACAACAATGCTGATGCCGATGTAGCCGTAGATGACGGCGTAGAGCATATAAAGAAAATTGCGAACCTGCACGGAATAAAAAACCAGCTCGGCGCAG
>JASEHT010000308.1 GCA_030018675.1 Smithella sp. | reverse complement strand
CGCGTTCAATCTTCTCTATCTGCCGAACAGATCTTTGAGGCGGTCAGCCGGCGTGACGCTTTTGGGCTCGCCGGTTCCGGTGGTTTGCGTCTGGTCCCGCTGAAGAATTTTCCGGAGTTCCTCCCCTACTTTCTGCTGCACTTTTTCCCCGACCTTTTTGCCGACGACTCTCATATCGACGCCGTAAGACGGCTTGGAGATGGTCCCGCCGACCCGCAGGGGAAGGCTGGTCCATCCCTGTTCGGTGGAAAGAAATTGCGCGATCGACGACTGGCTGACCAGTTTGGGCGCAAGCCGGTCCGAGACTTTGACCATGATGCCGAGATCGAGCCTTTCATTCAGCCCGATTGTGCCGGTTTCGTCAATCGATATGTCCTTGCTGCTGATGACGGTTTTGAGATTGACGATTTCGTTGGCGATGGTGAAATTGCCGTTTGCTTTGTCCATCGGGATTTCTTTCATATCCTGAAGTCCGAGGATGGCGAGCAGGCCGGCGCTCACTTCGTTGTTTTTCAAGGCTCCGTCATGAATCGCGAATTCGCCGTTTCCTTTCAGGTTGCGTTTCAGGTTGGCCGGAAGTGTGCCCGCGCCGCTGATTGCGGCCTTGCCCGACAGGGTTCCGACCAGCTTGCCTTTGACTTTGGGCGCGAAAGCGTTGAGAACGTCATCAATCTTCACGCCGCTTAAATCCGCGTTCATGTTGTACCGCATGCCTCTCTGGACGAGATCCACGCCTCCGTTGAACGCAAAAGCGCCGCTTAAGGTTTTGCCCTTGAGGGAGGGCACGGTGAAGACATTATTTTTTAATGTATAGCGGGAACGGAAATCGGTGATTGCGACGTTCTTGTACACGGTTTTATCGATGTCCAGCGAGGCGTTCAAGGCGAGTTTCAGGTTCATCGGTTCGGGTTCTTTGGCGGCTTTGTCGTCCGTGGCGACCTTCTTTGCGCCGTCGGGCGCGGAAACGATGAGTTCATCCAGCGATATGTGTTTGCTTTTCACAGCGACATTGATGTCGGGATACTTTTGATAATTTCTGACGGTTCCCGATATGTCGGCCTGATTCTGGCCGGCAATGAGTTTCAATCCTTCCAGCGAAATGATTTCCGGTTTGAGCCTGACCGAGCCGTCCAGAGTGAGGTTCATGTTTTTGAATTTACAGGACAGCTTGTTCATTTTAAGGCTGCCGTCGAAGCGCAACGGCGTGTCGTCCGGTTTTTTGTCGAGATCGACGTTCGCGGACATATTGCCGCCGAGGGTCATGCCCGGGGGCAGAAAGGCGGCGGCGAGGTCCGGCCGGAGGGAAGAAAGATTGAAGTCCGGCATTTTTACATTCAGCGCGTAGGCCGTGCCCGGAGCATAGTTGACGCTGCCGGTTATGGAGACGGGTATTTTCATGACATCCAGATCGACGGAGTGCACACTCACCTGCCCGGCCGCCATGTCCAAATCGATATTGTAACGGCCGGTCACCGCGATGTCTTTAAAGGCCTTGTTCCCCTCCTTCAGCAAAACTTCCGCGATGGCGACATCGACCGTCCCTTCCGATGAAAGCGCGTTTTGGGAAATTCCGGTGACTTTCAAATCCGCGTTAACGATGACGTCCGCTTTTTTCAGCTTGCCGGCCGCATCCGTGTAGCCGATCTTCGCGTTTTTGACGGCAATGTTGCGGACGTTGAGATTGAGCGGAAGTCCCGCGGCCTTTTCATCCACCTCCTCTTCAGGGATCTCCGGCTTACCTTTTTTGATCATGTCGGAGAAATTGTACGTCCCGTCGGCATTCGCCCGGATGGACAGTTCGACATCCGCAACGCTCAGCTTGTCAATGATCAGCTTTTTTCTCAGCAGGGGAAAGAACTGATAGGCAAGCACGAACTCCTTTGTTTTGAAAAAAACAGATTCGGCATCCTTCTCCCGGATTTCAAAATCACGGACAACGATTCCCCGGAAAAGACTGATATCAACGCTTCCCAGCGCGGCAGTACGTCCGAGATTTTTTTCCGATATCTCCAGAACCATGTCGCGGATTCTGTCTTCATTGAGATACGACCGGACCAGCAACGATGCCGCCGCGATGAATACCAGCAGGACGGCAACAACGATAAGAATAATTTTTAACGGTTTTTTCATGATCTCTCCCTCCGTGAGGCTATGATGCGTTTACGTATGATTAATATTTCGGTTTGATGCTGTGCTTATACCACATCTCCAACCACAGTTCCGCAGTTTTTTGTCTTACGACGGATGAACCGCGGCTGACATTTCCGGTGAAATAAAAATTTTCTGCGTTGCTTAATGATGATGATCATTACATTTTTTCGAAAACGTTAAAAAAAATATCGTTGCCGTCAAAAAAAATTCTTGACAGAAAAAAATTTCAATGTATTTATAACGACCATTCAATAT
>JASEHT010000307.1 GCA_030018675.1 Smithella sp. | reverse complement strand
AAACTCGTTTAACAAGGTCTGAAGTCACACCTGTATACAAGGTGCCATTTCGCTTGCTACAGAGAATATAAACATAAAATTTTTTCATCTGGTTTTACTGGATTCCCGCTTGCGCGGGATGACGAATCAGAGTGATCAATCCGTATCTGATTTCAACACCGCCAAAAACGCACTCTGCGGAATGCTCACCGACCCGATCATCTTCATGCGCTTCTTGCCGGCTTTCTGTTTTTCAAGCAGTTTTCTTTTTCTCGAAATATCTCCGCCGTAACATTTGGCCGTCACGTCTTTACGAAAAGCGCTGATGGTGCTGCGGGCAATGATTTCACCGCCAATGGCACCCTGAATGGCGATCTTAAACATCTGCTTCGGTATCTCCTCTTTAAGCCTCTCACAGGCAAGCAAGGCGCGTGAACGGGCGCGATCACGATGGACAATCTGCGAAAGAGCATCAACCTTTTCGCCATTTACCAGAATATCCATCAAAACCAGATTGCTCTCCCGGTAATCAATGATATCGTAATCAAACGAACCATAGCCCTGCGTAACTGATTTGAAACGATCATAAAAATCATAGATGACTTCCGCCAGCGGCATTTCATAAGACAATTCCACGCGTCCGGGACCGGTATAATTCATGTTGGAATTGGTGCCGCGCTTTTCCATGCATAGCTTCATTACCGTTCCCAGATACCGCTCCGGAAGCATCATTGCGGCCCGGATGTAAGGTTCCTCCCCTTTGTCAATTTCCGCAGGATCGGGATAATGGGCGGGATTGTCCACATAGATGGTTTTATTATCCGAGAGTGTGAAACGATAACGCACGCTGGGCACTGAAAGAATGATGGAAAGATCATATTCCCGCTCCAGACGTTCCTGCACGATATCCAGATGCAGAAGACCCAAAAATCCACAGCGGAATCCCTGGCCGAGAGCCGCCGAGGAATCCTTCTCGTAGATAAAAGATGCATCGTTGAGTTTATATTTTTCCAGCGAATCGGCCAGATCCTGATAATCGTCGGAAGCGATAGGGTAGATGGATGCGAAGACAACAGGTTTTACCTCTTTAAAACCGGGAAGCTGCTGGCCGCAAGGTCTGTCCTGTAAAGTAATTGTATCACCCGTACGCACATCGGCTACGGTTTTCACGCCGGCAATGATGTAACCTACCTCACCAGCGGAAAGCTTGTCGCGTTTAGTGCGGGTAAGCAGAAAGTGGCCGACCTCTTCCACCTTGTAGGTTGTGCCATTGTACATGAATTTTATAATGTCGCCGCTTTTAACCGTACCTTCAAAGACGCGGCAATGAATAATTGTGCCGCGGAAAGAATCATACTTGGCGTCAAAAATCAAAGCCGCCAGAGGATTTTCAGAATCGCCCTTGGGCGGGGGAATGCGCGTGACAATGGCTTCCAGAATTTCTTCAATTCCGATTCCTTCCTTGGCAGAGCATTTAATGTGAGTAAAGGGATCAAGCCCCAGTTCCGAATCGATTTCCTCAAGAACTCTTTCAACATCGGCGGAAGGAAGATCGATTTTGTTGATGATGGGGATAATCTCCAGATTGTGATCCAGCGCCAGATAAAGATTCGCCAGCGTTTGCGCCTGTACGCCCTGCGCCGCGTCAATCAAGAGCAAGACGCCTTCGCAGGATGCGAGCGACCGGGAAACTTCATAGGAAAAATCAACATGTCCTGGCGTGTCAATCAGGTTCAGAATATAATCTTTGCCGTCTTTAGCGCGATAGGGAAGGGAGATGGCATTACTTTTGATGGTAATGCCGCGTTCCCGCTCTATATCCATATTGTCCAGAATCTGGTCTTGAAAATTTCTTTCGTTACAGACTCCAGTAAATTGAATCAGGCGGTCGGCCAATGTTGACTTACCGTGGTCAATATGAGCAATGATGCTGAAGTTTCTAATATTTTCCATAACACTCTGTTAAAAAAAGCCCTCCAATGGCTCGGGGGGCTTTTCTATTCAATATTTCCTGGTTAATTAAGTCAGTTTCTTTAAAAGTTCTTCCGTTACTTCTTTGACGCCTACGCTGCCGTCAGCAGCAATAATTTTAACTCGTTCTTTAAAATAGTTGACTGCGGCCATCGTGCCGGTTTTTGTGTCATAGTAAATGCCATGACGTTTATCGATTGCCGCGGTATCCTGATCGTCAGCGCGCGCGGTCATATCTTCGCAGCCGCAGACACGACATTTAATTTTGCCTTCATGTTCGTGCGGTTTGATAGCGTCGATGAAAATATTGTTGGGATGGTTGTTGTCTGTTTTGCAAAGTCTTCGTCCCATGATGCGTTTCTTGGCTATTTCGCGATCCAGATTTATTTCGATGACATAATCAAGCTGGATATTCTCTTTCTGCAGAGCAGCCCAGAGAGCTTCAGCCTGCGCAAGAT
>JASEHT010000306.1 GCA_030018675.1 Smithella sp. | reverse complement strand
CTTATTTATTCAGTATCATATTATCAGCACTATGATTTTTCTGTATATTGTCAGCATTCCCTTTATATGCTAATGGCCATTCAAATTTGACATTAAGAATTTTACCGGTCGGGCGCGGCCAGGGAGAGCAATGAAAAAAGAAATGGAAGAAACAAGGAAACTGTCG
This sequence comes from Smithella sp., assembly GCA_030018675.1. GTDB lineage: Bacteria > Desulfobacterota > Syntrophia > Syntrophales > Smithellaceae > Smithella. Next base: position 2,248 of record JASEHT010000306.1, on the reverse strand, counting down.
GATATGATCAAACTCATCAAGACATTGCGGGCGCCGGACGGTTGCCCCTGGGACAGGCAACAGAAAAAGGAAGATATCGGCAAGTATCTTCTCGAGGAATCCTATGAAGTCGTTGATGCCCTGGCGAATCAGGATTCGCAGGCTTTAAAAGAGGAACTGGGGGACCTGCTTTTCCAGATATTATTCCTCAGTGCAATATGCGCCGAATCGAATCTGTTTTCGCTGAATGATGTCATGGAAGAAATCAGCAAAAAAATGATTCGGCGGCATCCTCATGTGTTCGGCGACACAACCGTCAACTCGGTGCAGGATGTCAAAGACAACTGGCAGCGGATCAAACAGGACGAACGCAAAGATAAAAGTCTGTTCGAAGGCATTCCGCGGTCGTTTCCGGCGCTGAAAAGAGCTCAAAAAATAACATCCATCGCTTCAACGCTAGGATTCGACTGGAGCGATGTGCACGGCGTACTGAAAAAACACGAAGAGGAAATCAGGGAACTCGATGTTGCCCTGAAGACAGGAGACAGAAATAAGATGGAAGAAGAATTGGGCGACGTCTTATTCACCATCGTCAATTTGAGCCGTTTTCTTTCCGTTGATGCGGAGACAGCGTTATCCAAAACGACCGAAAAATTTCTGCGGCGTTTCTCTCATGTAACAGAGGGGCTTGCGTCCCGCGGCTTAAAGCCGGAAGAAGCAACCCTGGAACAAATGGACGCTTTATGGAATGAAGCGAAAAATAAGGATTGAAAAATGAAGGATTTGCTTTGCGTATTGGGACTGATTTTTATTATTGAAGGTCTTCCCTATTTTGTTTTTCCGGAAAAATTAAAAACCTACCTGGGGAAAATCATAGCGATGCCCGATTCCACCTTAAGATTTCTGGGCATAACCGCCATGATTGCCGGATTGTTTCTGCTGTACCTCGGAAGACGCTGAAACAATCATATTGACACCCAAATCATTATCTGATTACCTGCCCGTACTTTTTTAACGATGCAAAAACTATGAAATTACAAGATTTTTCATATAATCTGCCCGATGAACTTATCGCTCAGCGTCCCCGTGAAAAGCGGGATCAGTCACGGCTGCTTTTCGTGGACCGGGGGAAAAATGCAACAGCGGATTTTTCTTTTTTCCAGTTGCCCGATTTACTGGAAAGCGGAGACGTTCTCGTGATTAATGATTCCAAGGTTATTCCCGCGAGGCTTTTCGGCAAAAGAACAACCGGCGGCATTCTGGAAATACTGCTTCTGACGAGAAAAAAAGAGGGAGAATTCTCTCAAACGTGGGAAGCGCTGATCAGGCCGGCCAAGAGACTTCATGAGCGGGAGATCATCCATCTCGGCAATCACTGCGAGGCAAAAGTGTCCGCCCGCCTTTCCGATAAAAAATGGCTGCTGGAATTTTCCGCGCCCGAAGGATTCGACGCCTACCTGCAACAGCATGGGCGGGCTCCCCTTCCCCCTTACATTAAGCGAAAGAAAGATGAGCAGCCGGATATCACCGATCTGGAACGTTATCAGACCGTGTACGCGCAGAATCCCGGCTCCATCGCCGCCCCCACGGCCGGCCTGCATTTTACGGACGATGTTCTGCTGAGGCTGAAGGCCAAGGGCATTCAAATCGCTCCCGTAACGCTGCACGTCGGTTACGGAACCTTTCTGCCCATCGAAACTCAAGACGTTGAAAATCACGTCATGGAACCCGAATATTTCGAGATTAGCGACGAAAGCGCCCGGCTCATTAACAACGCCCGAAGAATCATCGCCGTAGGCACCACGTCCACCCGCACACTGGAGAGCGCGGTCAATCCGGAAGGAATTGTCGATGTGCAATCCGGCTTCACGAATCTGTTCATATACCCCGGCTACAAATTTAAAAGAATTAATGGACTTTTAACGAATTTTCATTTACCGGAATCATCTCTGTTTTTACTGGTTTGCGCGTTTGCCGGCACCGATCGGATCAAAAAAGCATACACGCACGCCGTGGACAACCGTTACATGTTTTACAGTTACGGCGATTGCATGCTGATTCTTTAATGAGTCCCAAGCTTCAGAAACGAAGTGAGACTTGCTAAAATCGAGCGAAGCGAAGATTGAAGCATTAGTCGAACTATCCCGCAAAGCGGTGGAAGTGCGCTGAAGCTTGCTGGACGAATTATCCCCTGAGCGAAGCGAATGGGGATTCAAGGCTGGTAATGTGCACTGAAATTTGATGGTCGTAATGAGACTCAAAATTCAGG
>JASEHT010000305.1 GCA_030018675.1 Smithella sp. | reverse complement strand
TTTTTCTATTATTAATCAAATAGGACGCACTTCCATAAAAAACGATATGAAAGACTCTATTATCAATCATGTAGTAAATTCATATTTGGACTTTATAATAAAAGCTGCAAACAAAAATAACATTGATGAAGAAGTAAAGTTAAATGAAATTAATAAAACAGAAGCACTCATTCCAAAGAGAGTCAGACAGTATGCTTCAATGTTAGAGAAATACGAAGCATCAATTTTTAAAAATGACTCGACAAAAGATAACCGTACGGAAATAGAAATTATGGATGACTTAGTTAAAATACTAGGTCACATAATTTCACGTAGAGATAGTGAAAGAGATATTTTTCTGGGAATGTCTTTATTCTCTCTATTTATGACATTAACTTCGGATAACTTCATGGAGGAGACAATAAATAAAGATCTATCTATTTATGATGTGAAAAATAGTGAATTAGACGATGCAGTGCAAGATTCTATGAAAAATGATTTTGTTATAACAAAACAAGATGATGGTAGGATTTGTATTACAAGAAAATGAATGATTTTTATTTGATTTGAAAATTCTGGGATACCACTAAAAAATAAATGTTGATATTGGCGGCGGGGAAGGGCACCCGCATGAAATAAATCAGAACTTGCAAAATTCTACAAAGTATATATAATTAACAAAAATGATAACTATATATGCTTAGTAAAAACATGACAGAATTGCAGGAATTGAGCAGGAAAACCTGTTTCACCATCGACGACATGGCTCAGAGGTTTGGGATTCAGGCGGCCTCCGCCCGCGTATTGTGCAGTCGTTATGTCCGGCAGGGGGTGCTTATCCGGTTGAAAAACGGTTTTTACACCACAGCCTGGAAGTGGGAAAATCTTTCACGAAACGATTATTTTAAAATCGCCAATATCCTGCAGGTTCCTTCCTACATTTCTCTGATGTCCGCCCTTGCTTATTATGAAGTAACGACGCAGGCGCAGAACAACTATCAGGAAAGCATCTGCCTGAAACGTTCCATCGTTTACAATGTGCGGGAAGTGGTCTTCAATTATGTCAAAGTGCAAGACCGATATTACGGCGATTTTGTTAAAACGGATGGCATCTTCATCGCCACTAAAGAAAAAGCGTTTATAGACGCTGCCTATCTTTATTCCTTCGGCAAATATAAGTTCGACATTGACTCACTGGATATGAAGAAGCTGAACATCAAGAAGCTCAGGGGTATCATAAAAATCTATCCGCAAAAAACAAAAGAGACGGTGAAAAAATTATGCGGGATTTGATTCAACATGAACAATTTGAACTGGGAGTTTTAAGCAGACTTCAAAGCGGGCGGTTTCTCGCCAACTTGATTTTCGGCGGCGGCACTATGTTGCGTTTGTGCCATGGATTGAATCGTTATTCAGTTGATCTGGATTTCTGGGTAGTTAGGGAGATGGATTGGGCAAAATACTATCACCGGATGGAAAAATATTTGGATCAGTTTTACAAAATAGCCGATTCCGCCAACAAACGTTTTACAATTCTGTTCGAATTGAAATCGCCACAGTTTCCACGGTCGTTGGAAATTGAGATACGGAAAACGGTAAAGAACGTCAAGACAGAAACGAGCATCGCCTACAGTCCGCACGCGCCGGTTCAGGTGATGTTGAAAACCGTGGTGTTGGAAGATATGATGACTTCAAAAATCGAGGCTTTTCTTGACCGCCGGGAAATACGCGACGCATATGATATGGAGTTTCTGGTCAAACGCGGCATCGTTTTGAATGCCGATCATGAGACTATCACCAAATTACTTGCGGAACTGAGGAAAATGGGCAAAAAGGATTTTTCCGTTAAGCTGGGTTCGTTGCTGGATGTGTCGGAACGAAAGTATTATGTGGAAAACGGATTCCGCATTTTGGAGGCGAACCTGAGGGATAAACTCAAGTGACAGTCATATAATTTTGTCAGAGAAGGATTGTTAAAGTGAACGAAAAGAAATTTTGTGCGGTGATATTGGCGGCGGGGAAGGGCACCCGCATGAAATCGGATAAGGCCAAGGTTCTGCATGAGCTCAACGGCAGGCCGATGTTGTATTATTCTGTGGCGGCGGCCAAAGAAACCGGCGCGGAAAAGATAGTGGCGGTTATCGGCCATCAGGCGGATATTATGCGCAAAGTGTTTGCCGATAGCGGCTGCATCTTTGTCGAGCAGAATCCGCAGTGGGGAACCGGTCACGCTGTTTTGCAGGCGAAAGATGTATTGGCCGCTTACAAAGGGCTTACGGTAATTCTTTGCGGCGATGTGCCGCTTCTTAAATCAACAACTATTAAATCGCTGATTGATAATCATCTTGCCCACAGTGCGGTGGTTTCCGTGCTGACAACGGTTCCGCCGCCGCCTCACGCTTACGGCCGCATCGTAAAAGATGACAATGGGAATGTGTT
>JASEHT010000304.1 GCA_030018675.1 Smithella sp. | reverse complement strand
TGATTGACAATCAAGGTGTTTGTGTATATCAAACTACGGTTTGTATGCATTAAGAAGAAAGGGGCGGGCCTATAGCTCAACTGGTAGAGCCACCGGCTCATAACCGGTAGGTCCCTGGTTCGACTCCAGGTGGGCCCACCAAACAAAACCATAAGTTATGATGAAAGGGAAAATAATATTTTCAGACGTGAAAGAAGTTTCGAAAATGAGTTGCTGGAGTGCCGTTATGAGACTGGCAGCGTCATCATCATGCGGCACAGACAAAAAAACTCAAGAAGCAGTTTGCTTAAAAAATGCACCCCTGAAAGGTGCATTTTTTTTGTCCAATATTTTAATAAAAGAAGGAGAATATAATTGAAAGACAAATTAATGCTGTTGATACGAATTCAGGAGTGCGATTCGCAACTGATGAAGTTAGTCGCGAAGAAGAAAATATTGCCGGAGAATATAGACAAACTTAATCAGGAATTCAATGCGTTCAGGGAAGGAATCGAAAAAAATACAACAAAATATGATGAATTGAAGGCACGTCACACGGAAAATGAAAACAAAATAAAGAAAATAAATGAAAGCATCGTGAAAACAAAAGAAAGGATGCTGGAGGTCAAAAACAACAAGGAATATCAGGCCATGCTCAAGGAAATTGAGACCGCCGAATTATCTCGGGGTGCAGTGGAAACCGAGATAATTTCCCTGTTGGATGAGTTGGATAAGCTTGCCGTGTCGGTTAAAAAAGACGGAGAAATTCTGAAGGAAAGACAGGCAAACTACGAACAGGAAAAGAAAAACATCGAGGATGATTTAAACGCGGTGGATACGGATTCGGCGCAGTGGGAGCAAAAGAAAATCGAATTGCAAAAAGATATTCCCGAGGAAATGTTGACACAATACGAGAAAATTAAAAAAAGAAATAAGGGCGTCGGCGTTACGTCCGTGTGGAAATCGGTATGCAGCGGTTGCCACATGAACATTCCACCGCAGATGTATAATGAATTACAGAGATCGGAAGAATTGTTTAGTTGCCCGAATTGCAACCGGATCATATATTTTCAGGACATGGGAAAGTCATCATAAAATTTATGCCTGCGAAAATTTATCGATTATTCAGCGACGGTGCCTGCCGCGGCAATCCAGGAATCGGCGGAGCCGGCGCCGTGATACAGGATGCGGATGCAAATATTGTCTGGGAAGGGAAAAAATATCTCGGGCATTGCACAAACAACCTTGCCGAGTACCATGGCCTGATTCTCGGATTGAACGGAGCAATTTCATCGGGCTGCAAAAATCTGGAGGTTTATCTCGACTCGGAACTGCTGGTGAAACAAATCAACGGGGCATACCGGGTTAAAAACGAAAATCTACAGGTCTTGATGCGGGAAGTGCGTCGTTTGCTTGATTCGTTTGATGTCGTCCAGGTCAGACATGTACCGCGAAGCCGCAACAGCCATGCCGATAAACTGGCCAATCTGGCCATCGATGAAGAATCATATTTGTAAGAAACAGAAAACCGTCGTCGTTTTGAAAAAAATTAGCTGTTCTTCTTTTCTTCTTCCAAGGCTTGTTTTACCTGGGCTTCATGAGACAGTGTTTCTGCTTTAATGGTGTTGATCATGGTTGTAATATCAGGATCGTTGGAATTGAAATATTCGTAGAATTTATGTTCGATCACGGAACGTTCCAAACTCAGGCTGAAAGATAAAGCGTTGATAATGGAGTATTGGTTGTTTTCTGTTTTTCGATATTTTTCTCGGAGATCATCAAGAACTGATTTTACTGTAAATGTTTTAGTCATTTTTTCATCAAAATTAATATTTCCCTCTTGAGCCAGAGCACTGAGTCTGTTTATGTATGCGGCATGTTTTATTTCTTCATCGCTCAAATGGCTCCACAATTCCTTGCGGGCCGGAAATTTTTCGGCGAACAGCTTGTAGATGTTGGAAACTTCCAGTTCCAATTGCTCCAAAAGACTCAATATCTGCTTCTGATAATCTTTTAGCATGGATGGGTCACCTCACTGGAATTATTTTCTGCAATTTTGTCCGGTAATGACCATGTTGTCGCGATGAATGACTTCATCGTAATCTTTATGTCCCAGAACCTGGCCGATTTGTTTTGTCTTTAATCCCTTGATTTTTGATATTTCTTCGGAGTTGTAATTCACGAGTCCTTTGGCGAGAATTGCGCCTTCGCTGTCGACGCAAACGACCGGATCTCCCGGATTAAAGCTTCCTTCCACATCCGTTATTCCTGAAGGAAGAAGACTTTTCCCCTGTTCCAGCAGGGCTTTCTTCGCGCCGTCGTCAATGACAAGCTTCCCCCGGGGACGCAGCGTGAAAGCGATCCAGTACTTTTTGCTGTTCAAGCGGTCGGTCATGGGTAAAAATAAAGTTCCTATGTCTTTGCCTTCGATGATGTCCAAC
>JASEHT010000303.1 GCA_030018675.1 Smithella sp. | reverse complement strand
CCGATGTAAAGGTAAGAATCGGCGCCAGCAGCCGGGTCATCGAATCGAGAATAATGAACATCGCGGTCTGGCCGGAACGGCGCACACTGGAGGCGGCCTTGTTGGTGTAGAGCCGGTCTTTCAAGACATCCAGATAAAGAGCGCTCAAATCCACCGAGCAATAATTATACAGTGTGTAGAAAACGACATGGAACTGAAAGCGCTCGTAGGCTTCCGTGACACGCCGGATGACTTCCTGTAGGCGGTGCAGCGCCCACTGGTCTATTTCGGTCATTTGTTCGTAGGCAACCGCATCTTTATCAATATTGAAATCATAAAGATTTCCCAGGATAAACCGGCTGGTATTGCGAATCCGGCGATAAGCCTCCATCAGGCGTTTGAGAATTTCATCGGAAATGCGGATGTCATCGGTGTAATCTTCGGCCGCCACCCACAGACGCAGAATTTCCGCGCCGTATTTGGCAATGGCCTCTTCAGCGCCGATGACATTGCCGACGGATTTGGACATCTTCTTGCCTTCGCCGTCCACGACAAAACCGTGTGTCAAAACACTTTTGTAAGGAGCGCGTCCCCGCGTCCCCACGCACTCCAGCAGAGAAGAGTGAAACCAGCCGCGGTGCTGGTCGGAACCTTCCAGATACATATCGCAAGGCGAACTCAAATCCGGGCGTTTCTCCAGTACGGCCGCGTGCGTCACGCCGGAGTCAAACCAGACATCCAGAATATTCAATTCCTTCGTAAACTCCGTCGACTGGCAGTGTGGGCAGGTTGTATGTTTCGGCATCAAATCTTTCGGTTCCTTTTCAAACCAGACATCTGCGCCGCCCTTGTCCACCAGTTCAACAAGATGATCCATGATTTCCTGGGTCATCACTTCGTTCTTGCATTTCGCGCAGTAGAAAACGGTAATCGGCACACCCCACAATCTTTGACGTGAAATACACCAGTCGGGACGGTTTTCCACCATGCCGTAGATGCGGTCGCGTCCCCAGGAGGGTATCCATTTGACTTCATTGATGCAGGCCAGTGCTTTCTTGCGCAGATCATTTTTCTCCATCGAGATAAACCACTGTTCGGTGGAACGGAAAATGATCGGTTTTTTGCAGCGCCAGCAGTGCGGATAGGAATGCTGCATGGGCACATGTCCCAGAAGAGCGCCGACTTCGTCGAGTTTCTTGATCACGTTGTCGTTGGCATCAAAAACAAACTGCCCGGCAAAATGCTCAACGTCCTCGGTGAACTTTCCGGCATCATCCACTGGCGCGTAATTATCCAGACCGTATTCAAGGCCTATTTCATAGTCTTCCTGACCGTGACCGGGAGCGATATGCACGGCACCGGTTCCGGCCTCCAGCGTGACAAACGGAGCCAGAATCAAAACGCTGTGTCTGTTGACTAATGGATGCACGCATTTCTGGCCTTCCAGAACTTCTCCATTGAATTCATCCAGAATTTCATACGGCTTGCCGCGACGACCGAACGCGTCCAGACAGTAATCCAGCATATCTTTGGCCACAATCAGCACGTCATTATCAATCTTCACCGCGACGTAGATAAAATCCTCTTTGACGGCAATCGCGAGATTGGCGGGAATCGTCCAGGGCGTGGTTGTCCAGATGACCATCGAAACTTTCTGACCGGCCAGTTTGGGCAGCGCCTGAGCGATATCGGAAACAAAATTGAATTTCACATAAATAGACGGCGTGGAATGATCAGCATATTCCACTTCAGCTTCCGCCAAAGCTGTTTTACAGGTCGCGCACCAGTAAACCGGTTTTTTTCCTTTGTAAACACTGCCGTTAAGATACAGCTTGCCGAATTCGGCAACCGTCGTCGCTTCGTAAGGATAAGCCATCGTCAGATAGGGATTCTCCCACTCACCGAAAACGCCCAGACGCTTGAATTGTTCGCGCTGAATGCCGACATATTTTTCCGCGTAAACCCGGCAGGCGCGGCGCTTTTCCACCTGCGACATCGTCGCCTTCTTAGCGCCCAGTTCCTTGTCCACCTGATGTTCAATGGGCAGACCGTGGCAATCCCAACCCGGCACATACACGCCGTCAAATCCGGTCATGTTTTTCGATTTAATGACGATATCCTTGATGATTTTATTGAGCGCCGTGCCCAGATGAATATTGCCGTTGGCATAGGGAGGGCCGTCATGCAGAACAAAGGTCCGGCGGCCTTTGGAGGCTTTCCTGACCTGGGCGTAAAGTTTTTTCTCATCCCATTGTTCAAGCTGCAGGGGTTCACGGTTGGCCAGGTTCGCCTTCATGGGAAACTGGGTCGACGGCAGGTTCAGGGTATCCTTGTAATCCATTATCTCCTCCGAAAACGGGTATATCGCTTAATGGGGCTTGCAAGCAACGTGGAATACGGCGTGTTGGAGCACGACGTATGAAAAGTTTATTATTTAAGCCACAACCTTTGAATGTG
>JASEHT010000302.1 GCA_030018675.1 Smithella sp. | reverse complement strand
TGAGCACAAAAGCACTGACACAATTTTCGAGTAATATCCGCTCCAACTTCGGACATATGTCGTATGCTAATGATGTGGATCCTTTCGGATGGGACAAGTTGTTTCATCAGTCAGGACGCATTGTTTTTAAAGAAGTAAGCCCGATTGCCGCCAAACATATCAGCGACCATCTGGCCAGTCTGAATCTAAAACCCATAGAGGTCAAAAGATTCTGGCTGCATCAGGCCAATATCAACATGAACAATATGGTGATCCGGGAATTGCTTGGTGAAAATGTCGATCCGGAAACCATACCGACGATTCTTGACCGTTATGCAAACACGGCATCTGCAGGATCAATCATCGCTTTTCATCTTTATCATGACGACCTGAAAAGCGGCGACATCGGACTGATCTGCTCCTTTGGCGCTGGATATTCTGTCGGAAGTTTAGTGCTGCGCAAACGCTGAATGGTCTGATTGCAATCAAGATATTGCTGATTGCATAGGACTATCTTCCTCTCGTTTGTTAAGTCGCATTTACATCCTCACAGGCATAATGAACAAGTCCTTCGGCCCGTAATCCTCAATGCCGACAGTCGCCAGTTGATGCAAATGAAAACTCATCGAAGCATTATTGCGCGTATGTTCTGTGATTAAAACAATAGCTCACTGAACTTATCTTGCAGGCTGGCACTCACCCAGTTCGTTTCATAATATCTTGATTGACAGAAGCGTTACCACTCTATAAGTAATGCACAGGGGTGGCCGACACGGTCTGAGATTATACCCTTTGAACCTGATCCGGGTAATGCCGGCGTAGGGAGAGAAAAAGGTGTATTCATCCGTTTCCCCTCATGAGGAAACGGATTTTTTTATGGGTATCATACCAGTCCGCCGCCCAATAAAATCTTTGGGAGGTATTCATGTTAAACGAAGTAATGATCAGTAGGGCGATCCTGGATTCCTATTTTAAAAAGCTAGATAGCTGCCTGGAGCTTGATGTCGCCATCGTCGGCGGCGGACCCTCGGGTTTGGTGGCCGGATACTATCTGGCTAAGGCCGGACGAAAGGTGGCGCTCTTCGAACGCAAGCTCTCGATAGGAGGCGGCGTCTGGGGAGGCGGCATGATGTTCAATTCCATCGTGGTGCAGGAGGCCGGCCGTCAACTGCTTGATGAATTTGACCTTAAAGGCACGGAATACGCTCCGGGATATTATGTTCTCGACGCCGTGGATGTCACGGCAACACTCATCCACAAGGCCGTGCGAGCCGGTCTGCAGGTCTTCAATCTCATTGCCATGGAGGATGTGGTTATCAAGAACGAGCGCGTGGCCGGTCTGGTCATCAATTGGGGCGCAGTTGATACCCTGAAGTGGCATGTGGACCCGATAACCCTTCATGCCCAATACGTCATCGACGGCACGGGCCATCCCGCCAACGTCACTGAGGTGCTCGTCCGGAAAATGGGCGTCAGACTGAATACGAGCACCGGCGGCATCGTGGGTGAAAAATCCATGGAGGCCGAACAGGGCGAAATGCAAACGGTGGAAAACACCCGCGAGGTCTATCCCGGGCTTTATGTCAGCGGCATGGCCGCCAATGCGGTTTATGGCGGCTATCGCATGGGTCCGGTCTTCGGCGGCATGCTGCTCTCGGGACGCAAGGCGGCCGAAGAAATTCTGGCGCGTTTATGAATACAGCGGAGGCAAAAATGTTACGTCCATCCCTGCGACGCGGGCTTTATCTGGTGTTGACCGAACCGCGCGACGGTTATGAAACACTGTGCCGGTGGGCCGTAAAAGCCTGTCTTCCGGCGGTGCAACTGCGTTACAAAGGCCATAACGAGCGTGAACATCTTGCTCTGGCGCATGCTCTGCGGCGAATCACCAACGGCACCGGTACGCTCTTCATCGTAAATGACCGGCCGGACATCGCGCTCATTTCACGGGCCGACGGCGTGCATCTGGGACAGGATGACCTTGTGGCAGCAGAGGCGCGGCAACTCATCGGTCCGGCCATGCTGCTGGGTCTTTCCACGCACAACCTGGAACAGGTCGTATCTGCAAATGCCGCACCTGTGGATTACATCGGCTTCGGACCTCTCTTCACCACAGATTCTAAGGAACGACCGGATCCGGTGACAGGGCCGGATGTCTTGAATGCCGCACTGACCATCAGCCGGCATCCCGTCGTGGCTATCGGCGGGTTGGGCCTGGAGCGTATCAAGCAACTGCATGCACACCCGAATAATGCGGCAGTCATCCGGGCTGTAAGCGACGCACCTGATCCCCCGGCCGCTATGCGCGCAATCCACGAAGCTTGCCTGGAAATGGACGCGTGATGTCTGTCGGCTTAAGTATTGCTGATTTCTTTATCGATTGATTTTAAATTTTCGATTCTCTCTATCAGCGGGGGGCGAGAGAAAAAAACCAGACATGCCAGGGATGAGGATGCAGATTGGAAAGGTT
>JASEHT010000301.1 GCA_030018675.1 Smithella sp. | reverse complement strand
TTCATTTTCATCAGACTGCTCAGTCTTTTTCTTTGACCTCAAGCTGTCGGAAATATTGACAGAGGATTCGAAGTTTTTCAGCTTTCCAGCATAACGACATAGTCGCTTTCCAGCGTCGTCGGGTCTTCACGATAAACCTGTCCATAAACGGACAGCCAGGCATGACCTTTCAGAACGTCTCCGTCTTTTCCCACGCCCACGAACAACTGGCTTTCGACCCCGTGTTTCCGGCACCAGTAGTGAAGCACAAGGGCGCGTCGCAAACAGGGGCGCGGACTCCGGAATAAACGTGCCATCCAGAAGCCGCAGGCTCGCCATAATTTGTCCAAATGGATCATCACCACTTCCGGCGGAGGTGAAGAAGATGCTTTGATTTCCCGAATCTCCCGCAATATTTCCGGTAACGGCCTTCTGTGAATGATAATCTCATAATAAACCAGTCGCAGAAGCGCCCAGAAGATCAACGGTAAGTCTTGAGGCAGTCTATAACCTTTATGCTCCATCATCATGACACACGAATTCAAAAAAAACTTTTGTTGTCCGCTCATTTTAATGCCGGTTAATGCCTGCTCAATATTGGCTTGAAAGAGATGCCACGAAATTCTGTTTATCTTTCCGTGATTAGATATGATTTAGATTTTTCGTGTTTTCTGAAAGCTTCATAACGCTTCAGCCTTCGCCTGATGGCGTCGGAATACATTTGCGGCCATCGCCGCGCCGGTGTCCGTCTCATGCGTGTAAAACGATGATGGCTTCTGAAAAAAGGTTCAAAGCACGATTGCATCCATTGCTGTCGCTCTTGAGGAGAGACTTTTGAAAAAATATCTTCGTTGTAAAATCCCCGGATATTTTCGATTGTCCAGGCATGTGTTTCAAAAAAACGTTTTCCCGTTTCACGATATAAAAGCGAACCTGGATAGCGCTGTAAGGCATTCAAGATGAACGTATCCGGTCGATTTTGCTTCAACCAATTCAACTTGGTTTGCAAATCCGCCAGAGATTCATTCTCTGTCTTGGTCAGCATGTAGGCATGCACGCTGATTCCAGCCTCACGGCACAGCCGCAAGGCTTTTTCGTTTATATCCGCTGTAGTGTCTTTTTGCATAAAATCCAGATCATTCTGTGTGGCGGCTTCCACCCCGATTTCCATTTTTATGCAGCCGGCCTTTTTCATGAGCTTCAATAAATCCGGATCAAGTCTGTCTGCGCGCACCTGAACAGCCCAAGAAAATCGTTTTGCCAGACCCTTTTTGATAAATTGTTTGCAGAGGTGTTCCGCTCTTTCCGGTTCAATCAGAAAATCATTGTCATGAAAATAAATGCCATCGACCAGGGGATATTGTCTCAGCGTTCTTTCGACCATTTCGATGATGTATTCCGCGCTATGAAAACGAACGCCTCCGCCATAAACCAGCGACTCGGTGCAAAACGAACAGCGCTTGTCGCATCCCCTTGAACACAGCATGGTCAATGTTGACATATAAAAACCGCGGATAATGGATGATGTGCGGCGTGTGTAGAACGCGGTGTCAAATAAGGAGAAATCAGGAAACGGCAACGAATCCAGATTTTTTATTCTGCCGGCAACGGGTTTTGTTAATTCCAGACTTTTCCTGTCATGGCTCAGATGACAATTTTGCCGCCAGAGCAATCCGGTGATTTCATCAGGCGGGTTGCCTTCAGCCAAGGCCAGCAGGGATTCTTCACCTTCTCCGATTCCAACGCCGTCAAGTTCCGGAATCTTTTCCAGGGTGAGGTGCGGCATTGACGTCGCGTGGTGCCCGCCCGCAAGGATAATACCGTCAAACTGTTTGCGCAGGATTTGCGCGCAATGCGCGACGTGATGGATTAGCGGTGAAATGGTGGCAAATCCGACGACATCGGGAGCAAAGGACTTCACGGTGTCCAGCATGGCCTGATCGATTCTATCATAATCCGATCCCCATCGTGCCATTGCGGCGTGACGATCAAAAACATGCACATCGTGACCGTGCTTTTTCAATAATGCGCCGATGTAGGCAAACCCTAAAGGAATCCAAAAAGGCTCGGCAGGAGCGTTTGATTCTAAACCGGTTGTGACGAATAAAAATCTCAAGCGATAACATCCTTTCAGTTTTACGGCATAACGACATCATCGTTTGACGTTGGGGCAGAATCTCCTCACAAACACATTCCGGAAAGTTCGGGCACGGCACGGCTCGTCCGGTTGTCTCATCGGAGCGCATCTTCCGGCAAATTATGTTCCTAATGCTTCACGGTTATACGTTGTCGATTTAAAAGACTTTTGTCAATAATTTTTACGGGCAAAATATAGAAGAACAGTCGTGCATATGTCAATGTAATTCTTCCGGGATTCCACAATATTGATTTGACTTGACATTATTTATATTGTAAAAAACAAACATTATCTATCAACACGGGAGGATTAGCCATGAAACAAGACTATGAAAAACCTGAACTTG
>JASEHT010000300.1 GCA_030018675.1 Smithella sp. | reverse complement strand
CGACGAATACTCCACATCAGCCGTTGTTATATTTTCAATGTCAGTCAAGTTGGATTTATTACTCTCGAAGATGCCCGCATAATATTTTTTAGGTTGCCATGCGTTTTTTAAAAGCCTGACCAAACGGGGAGGCGGACTACGCTTGATCACATTTTGCCGCCAATCATGTCTGAAATATTGAAAAATATTCATCATGAACCTTGCTGATGCAAAATATTTTTATATGGTTATTCTATTTATATTCTTTAATATTTTAACGGGTTCTTGTTTTATTGTCTCTGCCGTTTTACAAAGGCTTTCGCCCCTTGCAAAGGATCAGCGGCGAATAAGTGAAGCGTCGCGGATCTCTGAAAAATTTTTTAAAATCACTTAAAGCCTTTTCTCTGCCTCCAGGATATGCATTAAACATCTCGGGTGCTTTCAGATATCCGATTTCCAGTTTCTTCATCCAGTTGAATTCGTCAGAAGCCTTAAGTTCTCCATAAATGAGATGATGCGGCATAACATGAATATTTATATCATCAAAACCAAAATCATACAGATGGGCATATAATTTTCGACCCGCATAAAGGTCAAAGTTATAGTGATCCTGAGCGCGGAACATAACTTTTGTAAGAATTTCTTCCAGCGCCGGAGGCATCTCCCAATGACTCAGACAATTATAATCAAGATCTAGCAAACACATATAACCGCCCGGTTTCAGGTTAGCGCTTATATTCTTGATGATTTCAGAAGCACCTTCGCAATAATATTCCAGAACAAATCGCACCCATATAAAATCGAATTGACCAAGATCTTCCATCGGCAGGCGAATATCCCGAACCTGAAAATCTATTTGCTGTTTATCGCCATAAAACGAACGCGCGTACCTGATGCGACTTTCCGCGATATCCACGCCGACGGCCCCGCCTCCCGGTTGAACCAAATCATGCAAAAGGGCTGTTGTTTTGCCGGGACCGCAACCCACATCCAACACCCGCGCCCCGGAATCAATGCCAAACCACAGGGCCTGATTTTTTACAGCCTCCGGGTCTGTTTTAATTTCCAACCGTTTTTCTTCTTCATCGTTTTCCATCAAATAATTTTGCGTTTCGATTTTTTTCATCCCCCGTATCGTTATATCATCTTGTTTTTATCGTGTAATAGTTGATGAATGCTTCCACGATTTCCCGGCTGAAGTGCACATCGCTCTCCCTGCGCAGCATTTCAATCGCTTCAGGCACCGGCATCGGATCGCGATAAAGACGTTTTGCTGTTATGGCCTCAAAAAAATCGGCGACCGCAATGATGCGCGATCCGAGCGGAATTTCTTCCCCTTTCAATCCCCGGGGATAACCGCTGCCATCAAGCTTTTCATGATGCGCTTCCGCGATCATGGGAATCATACTGTACGAACCGTGAAAATCAATCTGTTCCAGAATGTTTCGCGTTTTGACTGAATGTGTTTTTATAACCTCATATTCCTGCTCCGTGAGTGCCTCTTCTTTTTTAAGCAGTGCGTCTGAAATACCTATCTTACCGTAATCATGGAGTGATGCGGCCATCGCGACAATTTCGGTATAATCAGCCGGTATATTCATCTCATGACAAATACCCATAGCATATTCCGTAACTTTTTCTGAATGGCCCGCGGTAAACGGGTCGCGAGCGTCAATACTCGCGGCCAGTGCTTTTAATATTGATTTCAGCTGACTAATACGTTCTTCATACAATTGGGCGTTTCGTATACTCACACCAAGAACCGAAGCAATGCCCATCAGCAGATTCAGGTCACTTTCAACAAGCGTTCTCTTTGTTTTGAAATTATCAACCGTCAGAATTCCTAAGGAATTTTTATCCGACGTAATCGGACAACAGATGAATGACTGTGATCCCATACTTTGGGCGAACTGAAGACTTTTTTGCGACAGCTTGTCCGTGATTGTACTGATGTCGTTAATTAAATAAGGCTTCTGTTCTCTGAATGAAGTAACAAAGACACCTTTCGACTGGGGCCTGGTCAAATCAAACTCGGCTGCTTTTATAATGGAAAATTGTTTTTCGTTATATCCGAAACCGGTCTTGAAGATCAACTTTGTTTTCTCTTCATTGTCAAACATAATCAGGCATCTGTCGTATCCAAGCCTCTTTTCCATGATTTGGGTCACATTGTCGAGTATTTCATCCAGTTTGACGTAACTGTTGATGGTATTGCCGATTTCCTGAACCATTTGCGAGTTATTATAGTTTATTTCCATCTGTCTGATAAGCTCATCACGGGCATGCTCAAGATTGTATATGCTGTTCCTGAGTTCCTTTTTGGCCTGATTATCACTTAGAAAACTGATGAAAAGAATGGTCGCGATAATTATCGGAATAAAATACATGAACTCATTGATTGGATATACAATTGTTAGAATGGCGCTGAGAACTACCAATACCGCGGCAATTATGCTGCTTGCTCTTTTTAACAGATAGGAAAGATTACTTTC
>JASEHT010000002.1 GCA_030018675.1 Smithella sp. | reverse complement strand
CTCTTATAATAAACATGACCACCTCCACTGACGAGTTCAGATTAGCGGCCAAAAGGCTCAACATAAAGGCAGAGCCGATTACAACCCTGCCTCTTTATGTGTTAAAACGGATAAAGTGTTTCGTTAGTTTTTAATCTTTCGCCTGATTCCTGCAACGCCAACTAGGCCAAGTCCAAGGAGGAGAATTGTTGCCGGTTCCGGCACGGTCATACTCAAGGCCGCCAGTGTAGCCGGGTCCGCCGTTACCTGGGCCGTCGATGGGGCAGACATTGCTGATGGTATTGGTATCCATCGTCACCGCACCGGTCTGCGCCAAGGCTCTACCATTTTCAATTGTTGCGGTTGTGTTCAGGGTGATGCTTGCGAGTGCGAGGATATTCCCTTCAAAAGCAGTGCTGGTACCGAGCGTTGCTGAGCTACCGACCTGCCAGAACAAGCCGTCATCGAAGCCGCCATTGGAACCAAAATTGATCACCTGAACCGACGAGGCGCTTGCGGTCGTGAGTGTGCTCCCTATCTGGAAAACCCAGAACGCACTGTTGGTGCCTTGCGCGTCGAGCGTGAGTGTTCCCGTCAACTGAGCCGACGAGTCAAAACGATAGACGCCCGGTGTGAGTGTGAGTCCACCCAAATCCTGGCCTGTTAAGTTACTAGTGAACGGCATGGCTGCCAGAGCGTTGTAAGCAGTCGTGACATCAATCTGAGCTTGCTGCGCGACTGCGTCGGTCTGATGTACGGCTCCGGTGAGCGTGACACTTCCTACGCCAGTGATCGAAGTGCCGGGGTAGACACCCAGATCTCCGGTAATGGTGGTCGAGCCGGTATTGGTCACCGTCGAGGCACCCAGAACCGCGAAGTCTTCTGCTGAACCCAGTATTGAAATGGCCGATGCCAAGGGAGCGAAAAGAAGCGTGGCGAATGTCGCTGCTACGAATAGAATCAAAAATCTGCACTTCATTTCAGAAGCTATTCCTGTGCCTAAAGTGTACCACATTTTCTTAGATTTTTTTCTCATGGCACCCTCCTTTTTTGGGGTGGTCTGACATTAATGCTAACTTACCTACACATTACACATTTTATAACTGCAAATAATAAGCCAATACTCCATGCTTGCCATAACAAGCTGAAATTATTATTATATTACGATAGTGGGAACTACTCACAAATATCTGTCAAAAGCCATATTGTAAAGATATCCGACCGTTAATGGATGGTGTAAAATGGTACAAGGCCATCATATTTTACTTAACCAGATGTAATTATTCGTATTGTTGATTTTATGAGCTTGTAAAAATATCTGACACTTGCCTTTTTCTGCACGCATACAGATACTTAGCTGCTCTGTTCGGGGTATGAGCAAGCTTTTCCAATCGGACGCTTCTATTTTTTTTTACGGTTATCAGGTTAAGGAGGATTGTAGGAAGAAAGACATTCTCCCGCGTATGCAAAAACCAGATGAATGATATTTTCATTTGTCCTGTTTAACGACGGCATCACCAGGAAAGCGAGCGGCTGTATTGACCTTGTGCGGTAATCGTTTTCAGTCCTTCATTTGCTTTTTGAACGATTTCATGAAGCGTCCGAATGCTTTGTCCTTCTTGCGTTTGTCCAGGTACGACATCTCGTTGTATTCGGATTCCTTCTTGAGTTTGATGTAGCTGGCATAACGATCTTCATTCAATTCACCGTCTTTTACTGCTGCCCGGACGGCACAGCCGGATTCGTGTTCATGGCTGCAATTCGCATAGCGACAGCTTTCGGAAAGGAGGGCAATCTCTTCAAAGCCCTGGTTGAACCCGTCGCCTGTACCAAGAAGGCCCAGCTCTCGCATTCCGGGGGTATCAATCAACATGGCGCCTTGACCCAGTACGATGAGCTGCCTGCGCGTCGTCGTATGGGTGCCTTCGCCCGTTCCACTTACAGCCTTTGTGTCAAAAGCGTCCTGACCGATCAAGCGGTTGATGAGTGTCGTCTTCCCGACGCCCGATGAACCAAGCAGACAGTAGGTCTTTCCCGGTACGAGCATCTCTTTAAACGCATCGAACCCGGCGCCGCTAACATTGCTCAGCGCAACGACTCTGGCGGTAAGAGCGGTAGATTTTGTGATCGCCAGCTTCAGGTCCAGCTCATCCGGGCTGATCAAGTCTGTCTTCGTCAGGATGACAATCGGCTCAACTTTTCCGTCGGCTGCCATGACCAGGTACCGATCCATACGGCGCGGGTTGAAGTCAAAATGGCATGACTGTACAATGAAAGCACCATCAATGTTGGCGGCAATCATCTGGAAGTCGACGTTTTCACCGGCGGTCTTGCGGCGCAGGAAAGTTTTTCGTGGAAACACGCCATGAATGATTGCCGCCGCGTTATCATTATAATATTGCACCGTCACCCAATCTCCGACACAGGGCAGCTCAACCGGGCTTTCAATCTGGTAGGAAAACTTACCGGCGAGTTCAGCCGGAACTTCTCCGTTTTCGTTTCTGATAAGGTATGAGCCGCGGTCAACCGCCGATAGGCGGGCAATGCCGCGACCCTCCTGATGCAAATCACTTATCTGTTTCTCAAACCATGGGTCGAAACCCAGATCGCTCAATTTCATAAAATCATATCGCCGAACAATTAATATACTTACTTAGTTTTTTCCGCTTTTCGGAGGAAATATTACTCTTCTTTGAGAAGAATACAAAGAAATAAATCCTTTAAAACCCAACAAAATGAACTTTTGCTACTTGGTATTTTGTGGTAATAACATTGCGCTAAAAAAATAAAACCAAAGATATTTGATATTCAGGTTTTTCCGCTTAACCGAATTTCAAAAATTTTTACGTAAGTCCGGGCAATTCTTAAATGACCAACGCACAACAACCTTTTAAAATTGAATTTAATCCCGAGTTTCAGTACGCGCTGAATTTGATGGAGGAGACGGATAAAAATATCTTCATCACGGGTCGTGCCGGCACCGGCAAGTCAACTCTGCTGAACTATTTTTACAGCCATACGAAGAAAAACGCCGTATTGCTGGCGCCGACGGGCGTGGCCGCCGTGAATATCGGCGGGCAGACGATTCACTCCTTTTTTCATTTTAAACCGAATGTTACTCTGGCTGCCATCAAGAAAAAAAAGGCGACCGGCAAAGAAAAGACATCTATTTATAAAAAATTAAAGACCATCGTCATTGATGAAGTTTCGATGGTGCGCGCCGATCTGCTGGACTGCGTGGATAAATTTCTGCGTTTGAACGGTCCCGATTCCAAGCGGCCTTTCGGCGGCGTGCAGATGATTTTCATCGGCGATTTGTATCAACTGCCGCCGGTGGTGAGCAGCGCGGAGCGCGAGCTTTTCCGCGCACATTACAGGAGCCCGTATTTTTTCAGCGCTAAAGTGATGGAAGAACTCTATATGGAATTTGTCGAACTGGAAAAGGTTTACCGCCAGAAGGATGACGAGTTTATCCGCCTGCTCAACGTGGTGCGCAACAATTCCATCACAGAGGAAGATATCGCGCTTTTTAACCGGCGCTGCGATCCGTCTTATGAGGTTTCGGGGAAAGATTTTTATATATCGCTGACGAGCACCAATAGCCTTGCCGATAGCATCAATGAACAGCGGCTGGCGCAACTGCCCGGCAAAATCTGGAAGGCGCAGGGATTGGTTGAAGGCGATTTCGGGGCGGAATCCATGCCGACGGCCCTTGATCTGAAACTGAAAAAGGGCGCGCAGATCATGCTGCTGAATAACGATTCGTACGGCCAGTGGGTGAACGGAACTATCGGCAAAATAAAAAAATTCGCCAAAAACGAGGATGACGAGGATGTCATCGTTGCCATCCTGGACAATGGCGACACGGTGGAAATCGCTCCCCATACGTGGAAAATTTATAAATATTTTCTCAAGAATGAGGAACTGCATTCGGAAGAGGTCGGGTCTTTCCACCAGTATCCGGTGCGGCTGGCCTTTGCGGTGACGATTCATAAAAGCCAGGGGAAAACGTTTGAAAAGGTGATTATTGATGTGGGGCGCGGGACTTTCGCCCACGGGCAGATGTATGTGGCGCTTTCCCGCTGCACGACCATGGAAGGCATTGTGCTGAAAAATCCGTTGAAAAAAAGCCATGTTTTGATGGATTGGCAGGTGATGAAGTTTCTGACGGGCCTGCAGTACGCCAAAGCCGAACTGACCTGCACCCGCGAGCAGAAGATTGAGATGCTGGAGGCGGCGTTTCAAGAAAGGCAAGTCGTTGAAATTGTTTATCTAAAAGCGAAAGATGAAAAATCAGAGCGGATGATTCGCCCGCTTCGCGTGGAGGAAATGGAATATAACGGTCATCCGTATCTGGGTTTGTACGCTTATTGCCTTACGCGGAAGCAAAACCGCATTTTTAACGTGGATCGGATTCTGGAAATCCGTCCGGTGCCGAATAACGCCGAATAAATAAGAAAAAACAGGCAAATATTTTTCTTGACAATCAAAGGAAGATTGCATAAGGTTCGCCTTTAAATTTTTCATTAAGATGGTGGTTTTATTATGAAGACATATATGGCCAAAGCCGAAACGGCGGATCAAAAATGGTATGTTGCCGACGCTTCGGGAAAAGTGCTGGGCAGATTCGCCAGTGAAATCGCCAGTCGTTTGAGAGGCAAACACAAACCGACGTACACGCCGCACGTTGATACGGGCGATTTTATTATTGTCGTGAATGCCGAAAAGGTCGTTCTGACCGCGAAAAAGCTGACCGATAAAAAATATTATTCCTATTCCGGTTATCCCGGCGGAATCAAGGAAACGACAGCCGGCAAGATGCTGGCGGAAAAGCCGGAGGAAGTAATCCGCATCGCCGTGCAGGGCATGCTGCCCAAAACCAATCTCGGACGCAAAATGCTGAAAAAACTGAAAGTGTATTCCGGAAGCGCTCATATCCATGAAGCCCAGTGTCCGGAAACATTGTCAATTTAATTTATTGAATTTAGTGGAGAAACCATGACGGAACAAAGGTATTACGCAACTGGCAAAAGAAAAAGCGCTATTGCCCGCGTGTATATGAAGGCAGGCAGTGGTAATATTGTTGTCAATAAAAGAAGCTTCGACGAGTATTTTACCCGTCCGAGCCTGAAAATGATCATCAAGCAGCCCCTGGAAATAACGGGCAAAAAAGATCAGTTTGATTTATATGTCAATGTGAGAGGCGGCGGCGCGGCCGGTCAGGCAGGCGCGGTGAAGCATGGAATATCGAAAGCGCTTCTGGAGTATGATGCGGAGATGCGCTCCGTCCTGAAAAAGGCGGGTTTTTTAACCAGAGATGCCCGGGTTAAAGAACGAAAGAAATACGGGCAACCCGGAGCGCGGAAAAGATTCCAATTCTCCAAACGATAATTTTCCAAAAGGGGGGCTT
This sequence comes from Smithella sp., assembly GCA_030018675.1. Classification (GTDB taxonomy): domain Bacteria; phylum Desulfobacterota; class Syntrophia; order Syntrophales; family Smithellaceae; genus Smithella. Next base: position 38,228 of record JASEHT010000002.1, on the reverse strand, counting down.
CCGGCCTCCCTTTTTTTTGGGAGATTTTTTATGATGAAAGCAGCAATATTCGGTGCCAGCGGATACACGGGTCAGGAACTGACCAGAATATTATCGGGACATCCCGGTGTGAAGTTGGTTGCGGTCACGTCGCGGCGGTTCACCGGACAAAAGGTCGCGGATGTTTTCCCGTCGCTGCAGGGTTTGAACACCTTGCAATATCAAGACGCTGCTCCGGCTCAGATCAGCCAGGAAAGCGATGTGGTTTTTCTGGCTTTGCCGCATGGCGTTTCCATGAATATTGTTCCGGAATTTATCAAGGCAGGAAAGAAGGTCATTGATTTGAGCGCCGATTACCGGCTGCGGGATATCAAGACCTATGAAACCTGGTACGGCAAACATGCCAGCGCCAAGTTTATCAAAAATGCCGTTTACGGCCTTCCGGAACTGTATCGGCCCAAAATCAGGAAAGCGGATTTTATCGCCAATCCCGGATGCTATCCGACCAGCATTATCCTGGGGCTTGCTCCCGCGCTGAAGAAAAAGATGGTGGACGTGTCCACGATTATTGCGGATTCCGCTTCCGGTGTCAGCGGCGCGGGACGGGAACCTCTGACCGGTTCGCTTTTTTGCGAAGTTGACGGCGGCTTTAAGGCGTATAAGGTGGGGAAACACCGGCATCTTCCTGAAATCGAACAGGAACTGAATGTCCTGGCCGGCAAGAAATTCGCCGTTTCCTTCACACCGCATCTGCTGCCGGTGAAGCGGGGGATTCTCAGCACGATTTACGCGAAATTGAAAAAAGACATCTCCCTGGCGGACTTGCACGCGTTGTACAGCGCATTTTATGCGAATGAAAAATTTATCCGGATTTGTCCGGAAGGCGTTTATCCCAATATTTCATCCGTGACCGGATCGAATTATTGCGACATCGGACTGGCGGTTGATCCGCGGACAAAACGAGTGATTATCATGGCGGCCATCGATAATCTAGTTAAGGGCGCCGCCGGGCAGGCCGTGCAAAACATGAACATCATGTGCGGTTTTCGGGAAGATGCCGGGTTGAAGATAGCGCCGCTGTATCCCTGAGTTCAGAGAGTTTTATACAATGACTCAAAAAATATTCAATACGAAGACCAGAAAAAAAGAAATCTTTCAGCCGATCAAGGAAGGCGCTGTCGGCATTTACGTCTGCGGCATCACCGCTTATGATGTCTGCCATATCGGTCATGCCCGCGCGGCAATCGTGTTTGATGTGGTCGTCCGCTATTTGCGGGCAAAGGGATATGAGGTGACGTTTGTCAAAAACTTTACCGACATTGACGACAAGATTATCGACCGCGCCAACAAAGAAGGCGTCGGCATTGCCGAAATCTCCGAGCGTTACATCAATGCGCACGATGAAGATATGGAAGCTCTCGCCGTTCAGACCCCTACGGTAACCCCGAAAGCGACCGAACACATGAACGATATGATCGCTTTGGTCCGCAGTCTTGAAGAGCAGGGCTACGCATATTGCGTTGACGGAGACGTTTATTTTTCGATCAGCGACTTCAAACCATACGGTGGTCTGTCCGGACGCAATCTGGAAGAAATGATGGCTGGCTCGCGCGTTGACGTGAATGACAAAAAAAAGAATCCGCTGGATTTCGCGCTCTGGAAAAACAGCAAGGAAGGTGAACCCTTCTGGGAAAGCCCCTGGGGAAAAGGACGTCCCGGCTGGCACATTGAATGTTCTGCCATGAGCCGGCGTTATCTGGGGGAAACGTTTGATATTCACGGCGGCGGGGAGGATTTGATTTTCCCGCATCACGAAAATGAAATAGCGCAGTCGCTGGCCGCCACCGGAAAACCGCTCGCCCATTACTGGATGCATAATGGTTTTGTGAAAATCAATTCGGAAAAAATGTCCAAATCGTTGGGCAATATATTTCCGGTCAAGGAAATTCTGAAAAATTATCACCCGGAAGTCTTGCGTCTGTTTATGTTGCAAAGTCATTACCGCAGTCCGGTTGACTATTCGGAGGATTCGCTGGCCGAGGCCCGGACATCGTTGATCCGGTGCTACACGGCGTTGCAGATTTTGCGGGAAACGCATAGCAAAACGTCCTCCGGCCCGGGCGCGAACGCGCAGAACGGGCAACACTACACGGAACAGTTTGAAAAGCTGGTGGATAAATTCAACGCGGCGATGGATGATGATTTCAACACCGCGCAGGCTCTTGGACATGTGTTCGAAATGGTGCGACTGACGAATAATTTCGTCATGGAAGAAAAAAACATATCCGCGTCCGGTAAAGCTGAAATATTGAAAGAAGCCGCGAGATTATTTGAATATTTCGGCGATGTGCTGGGCATTTTTCAAAGCGATGCGGACCGGTTTTTTGCCGCCGACAAAGAAACCGAGCTGCGTAAACGAGGATTGGATATAGCGGAGATCGAAGATCTTGTCCGGCAAAGACAGGTCGCCCGTCTGGAAAAGAACTGGGCCAAAGCCGATGACATCCGGAACCAACTGGCCCGGTTGCATATTGTTCTCAAAGATTCCGCCAACGCCACCCGTTGGATGATTGAATGAAATGATGGTTTCACCGGCGGTCTGACAAGCATTTAAAATTTTTCTAATCAACTCCGAAAAAAATGGAAAATATCAGGGAAAGTGGTATAAGTATATTAACTATATATCCAATATTGCGAGGAATATAATGAAAAAGACATCCATGAAAATCTATTTGCTGGCCGTTATTTGTTTGGGGACGTTCATCCTTTTTAGTCTGAATAACGACAGCAATGTTTCCGCGAAGGATGCGACAATCTATAAGGATATAAAAACATTCAGCGAAGTTCTGGATATGGTGCGCAAGAATTATGTCGATGACGTGGATACGGAAAAATTGATGCAGGGCGCGATTAACGGCATGATCCGGTCTCTCGATCCGCACAGCGCGTTTATGACGCCTGATTTATATAAGGAACTGGAAGTGGAAACACAGGGGCAGTTCGGCGGCATCGGTATTGAGATTATGATTATCAAGGATGTGCTGACGATCGTTTCTCCCATTGAAGATACACCGGCGTTCATTGCCGGCCTGAAATCCGGCGATCAGATTCTGAAAATCGACGGCAAATCAACGAAAGACATAACGATTATGGAAGCAGTGAAAAAACTGCGCGGACCGAAAGATACGAAAGTCACGCTGACCATCATTAGGGAGAATATGGTCGCTCCCAAGGACGTTACCCTGACGCGCGCCATTATTCAGGTCAAAAGCGTGAGATTTAAAATGCTGGAAGACAACATCGGATATGCCCGCATTGCGGCCTTTCAGGAGCGGACGTCCGATGATCTGCGCAAAGCGCTGAAAGAACTCGACAATAAAAAGAAGCCGCTGAAAGGGCTGGTGCTGGATTTGAGAAACGATCCCGGAGGATTATTGACTCAGGCGATTGAAGTGTCGGATATCTTCCTGAAATCCGGCGTGATTGTTTCCACGCGCGGAAGGACGAAAAGCATGGAAACCACATCAACAGCCAGCAATACGAATGATGAGATCACCTGTCCGGTGGTGGTGCTGGTGAATGAAGGAACCGCGAGCGCCGCGGAAATTGTTGCCGGAGCGCTGCAGGATAACGGCCGGGCTTTAATTGTCGGAACGCAAACGTTCGGCAAGGCGTCGGTGCAGACCGTCATTCCTCTGGAAGGCGGGTCGGCGTTGAAACTGACAACCGCTCGTTATTATACGCCGAACGGAAAATCCATTCAGGCGGAGGGCATCAAGCCGGATATCGTTGTTCCTTTTGTAAGGGCACAGGAAGACACGGACAGCCTTCAGGATAAAGAAGACAGGCTGCGCGAGAAGGATCTGCGGGGACATATACAGCCGGCCACGGAGGATGGGACAAAACTGGATGAAAAGCTCCATCAGGAAACGCAAGTGATGTCCGATCTGGCCAAGGACAACCAGCTCAAAACGGCTGTGGATATTCTGAAAAGCTGGACGATCATGAAAGATAATTTCTTAAGGATGAACTGAAAGCTTTAACCGGATATGAAAAACATTAAAAAAGTTTTTACGGCCGCGCTGATATTCCTCATCATCGTTTCAGTGGCCGGTATTATTTACGTGCTGCAATTTAAGGAAGAAACGCCTGACATACAAGATACTAAAAAAGCGGCCAAACAAATCATCAAGAAAAAGGCTAAACCGAAAGAACGGTTAAAAACGACGCCCGGCAAAACTGTTCCATCACGGACAGTGGCAATTATTATTGACGATATCGGATATGATTTGAATGCCGCCAGGGAATTATTGAAAATTGACGCCGATTTGACGTTTGCCATTCTGCCCATGCTGGCCCACAGCCGCGAGGCGGCGGAAATGTTCCATAAAGCGCGACGGGAAACGCTGCTGCATCTGCCTATGGAACCGGTGTCTTATCCGCGTGAAAAGCCGGGAGAAGGCGCGCTGTTCACGGATATGAATGACGAGGAAATCATCTTGCAACTGAAAAAGAATATCGCGTCTGTGCCTCATATTTCCGGCGTGAATAATCATATGGGTTCTAAATTTATGCTGGATGAACACAAACTCGCTTTAATTTTCAGGGAGCTGAAAAAAAACAAGCTTTTTTTTGTGGACTCGCGAACATCACCGGACAGCAAAACGGTTTCCGCTGCTAAAAGCACAGGATTGAAAATAGCCGAGCGGCAGATATTTATCGATCATCAGCGCGATTATAAAGAGATCTATGGTATTTTAGTAAAGGTTGCCAAAAGCGATGATCGTTCCCCGAAGATCATGATCGGTCATCCGTATCCGGAAACGATTCGCGCGCTGAAAGACGCCACAAAAGTGTTTAAAGAAAACGGTGTGTCGATTGTCCCGGTATCCGAGATTATTAAACGGCACCGTTCCGAGAATCGATCATGAGCGAAAACGTAAACGGTGTCATCAGACAAGAGAGTGATCGGACATGCAAAAAATAAAGCCCTGCTTAATACTGCTATCGATTTTGATGTGTCTGAATATGGCCGGTTGCGCTACTATGCAGAAAGCTGCCATTTCTCCTTCTCCCGTCGTCGAAACCAGGCAACCTAATGCCGCTTATCATTATCTGATGGGCATGACTTTACGCCAGGAGGGAAACCAGGAGGAAGCGACCGCGCAAATGCGGCAGGCAGTGGCCGTGGATCCGGATTCCCCGTATCTGGCCGCCGAACTTTTGTCGCTTTACGCTGAACAGGGGGATTTTGATAACGCCATTGTTCTGGGCGAAGAAGCGCTTTTAAAAAATCCGGACAACGTGGATCTGAATTTAATTCTGGGAGGCTTATATCTTAACAAACGCGAGTATGACCAGGCCATCGCGAGGCATAAAAAAGTCATTGAACTGGACCCGAAAAATCTTATTGCGCATCTTTACGCCGGGATCATTTTTGCCGAACAAAAAAAGTATGATAAAGCTTCCGAAACATTCCAGCAGATGCTGAAAATAGATCCCGAGAATTTGATGGGAGTCTATTATTACGCCAAAGTGCTCGAGAAGATGAAAAAATTCGGCGAAGCGGAAAAAATGTTTAAGAAGGCCATGTCTTTAAATCCTTATTTTGAAATGGCCTTGTTTGATTTGGCTGCTTTGTATGAAAAACAGGAGAAACTCGACAAGGCGATAGAGGTCTATCGCAATTATCTGGCGATTAATCCCGCCCGGATTAATCTGCGGTTCCGCACGGGAGAGCTGCTTATCAGGAAGAAAAATTACGAAGAGGCGGAAAAGGAATTCCGGGAAGTTCTAAAAATTGATCCCGACAATCGGGATATACGTGTGGCGCTGGGACTGCTCTATTACGATATGAACAGACTGGATCTGGCCGTGGCGGAATTTTCCTCCGTTTTGCAGCAGAATATCACGGACGACAAGGTTCGCTATTTGCTGGCCACGACTTATGAACAGCAGGGTGCGCATCAAAAGGCCATAGAAGAATACAGCAGCATTGCCGTGGGTTCGGAATTGTACGCCAACGCTCAAATCCGCGCTTCCATGCTTTTGAAAAACGAGGGCAAGGATCGGGAAGCAATCGATATGATTAACCGGGCCATCCGGAAAAAAAGTCAAGAGACAACTTTTTATCTGTTTTTGTCGGCGCTGTACGAGGAAACAGGAGACAAATCCGCTCAGGAAAATATTTTGAACGAGGGTCTCCGGATCGCTCCGCAGAACGTGGAGTTGCACTACGCGCAGGGCGTGCTTTATGAAAAAACAGATCGCTTCCCGGAAAGCATCGCAACCATGCAAAAGATTCTGGAAATCGAACCGGATAACGCAGAAACGCTCAATTTTATCGGATATAGTTACGCAGACAGAGGCATACATCTCGATGAAGCCGAGAAATTGATCCTGAAAGCCCTCGAAATAAAGCCGGAAAACGGCTATATTCTGGACAGTCTCGGATGGGTTTATTTCAAAAAAAACGATTTTAAAAGCGCGGAAAAATATCTGAAAAAAGCATTGGCCCTGCTGCCGGATGAGATTGAAATCATCGAACACATGGGAGACGTTTACGCGAAGCAGAAGAAATTCAAGGAAGCCCGGGAAATGTATGAACGCGCCCTGAAGATTGATCCTCAGAACGCTTCCATTCAACAGAAAATCGACGATCTGAAAAAGCAGAAGCCGTAATGCGCATGGACGTTTCTTTCCGAATATTTTTTTCAAAAGCCGTAACAAAACTTTGCTTGTTCGCCTGCATGGCGTTCTTATTCTTGTTGTTGATGTCCTGCGGTTTCAATAAGCCGTCCTTTGTATTTTCTGACTTTTCACAAAATGAATATTCTGCTCCCGGCGAATGGCATGATGAGGCTACCGTCAGCGCCCTGGCGCAAGTTTATTTTATGACGCCCGATGGTTATTATCCGGCCAAGGTCGCTCTGGTGATGAAAAGGCCGTCGCATTTGCGACTGGAAATACTGCCGATCATCGGGCCGCCTGATTTTTTTCTTGTGGCGTCGCCGGAAACAATGCGCGTGTTTATTCCGTCCCGAATGGAATTATATGTTGGCAAACCATCAATATCCAACCTGAAGAAGTTTATGCCATGGTCGGCGGGCGTTGAAGAGATAGTCATGATGTTGACCGGAACATATCCTGCGTTGCAGGAAATTAATGTTTCTTATCAGGAATACCTTGAAGGCGTTAATCGGCGGATTGAAATGCGCGCGCCGTCCGGAGCGTCTCAGACCATCTGGCGCGGTGAAAACAATAAACTGCTCAAGTTTTCTCGTCAGGATGCGAGTAACAAAACATTATACACGGCAGATTATAGTTACAATCATGAAGAAACGATGTTTCCCGAGAAAATTGTCATCAAGATGAGCGCGGAGTCAACGTCATTATCGGTAAATTATTTGGATGTCAAAATTGAGAATCCCCCGGACGTGTCTGTTTTTGATCTGATGGTTCCTGAGCATGTTACCGAGATTATCATGGAGTAAATCGGATGGCCGGTGGCGGCTATTTGATTCCCTGAAGATTCGCACGGGCGATACTCGCCTGGCTGGTGTTGGGATAATTTTTAATGACTTCCTGTAACAGCAATTTGGCGCTGGTTTTATCGCCCAACTTCCGAAACGAAAGACCCTGCTTCAATAAGGCGTAGCGGACTCTGTTTCCGCCGGGGTAGTTTTTAATGACTTTTTCGTATTCTAAAATCGCCGCCTCGAATTTCTGTTCGAAGAAATAACATTCACCTATCCAGAACTGCGCGTTATCCGAATACTCGCTGTCCGGGTAAGCGGCGAGAAATTTTTGAAACTCCGTTCTCGCCTTGTCGTAATTGCCCTCCGTGAACAGCTGATAAGCGTCGGAATAAGCTTTCCCTCGTTCCGTTTTTTTCTCGGCATCTTTCGCAGCGACGCCCCCGGTGGTTTTACCGTTTTTATCGGAAGCATCGCTGGTGTTGAATTTTCCACCGATTTCAAGGAAATTTTCGATAAAATTGATTTTCAGAAGAATATTATCAAAGCGCTGATCATCCTTCTTGTTGGAGGCGGTCAAGTCCTTTTTCAGCGATTCCACCTGACCCCGTAATTGCTGGATATTTTCCCGGAGTTCGGACATATCCGCCGATGCGTTGGCTTGCCCTTTGCGCACCGAATCCAGTTCCGCGGCGTTTTTCTTCAAGTCATTCAGATCGGCATTCAGCTGTGAGAATTTGTCGTCCATCGTTTGGTTTAAATCCGCTCTCAGCGTTCGGATGTCTCTTGACGAAGCGCATCCGACAAGAGACAATAGGATAAAAAACAAAAGCAGGTAGTTATACTTTTTCAACGTTTTCACCTCAATGATATTTTAAGGGTTCACTACAAAATTCGCCCGTCTGTTTTGAGCCCAGGCTTCTTCATTGGAAGCCGGATCCAAAGGGAGTTCCTCGCCGAAACTGACAGTTTTGATGATCGCTTCCTTCACGCCTAAATTCACAAGATACCTTTTCGTTTCCTGTGCACGCCTTTCTCCCAGAGCCATGTTGTATTCGGCGGTTCCTCTTTCATCGCAGTGTCCTTCGACGATGATGGAGGACACCCTGTTGTTCTTGAAGTATTCGGCGTTCGCCTTCAGAATCTCCCGCGCTTCTGCGTTAATGGTAGAGCTGTCGTAATCGAAATTGATATGTCTGACCGGTGACTGGACCGCAGCCTTCCGTTCCAGATCAACCCATTGCTCACGGTCTGCCGCCTGCCGAGCCGTACTATCGTCGGAAGATATGGCGCCGTCACGTTTCGTTGTGTCAACGGTTTGTTCCGCTACTGTATCTGTCGCGGGGGTGACATCACTGGTGACCATTGATTTTTTCTTGGCGCATCCGGTGACCAGCAGGAAACTTAATATTAATAACGCAATAACCATCGTCAGAAATACATTTTTTTTCATAGTCGTAATCCTTTCCTTCCGAAATTATGATTTAGATTTTGTGTAACTTTCCCAACTCAAAATTGAGCAAAGTATATCAGAAAATAAATTCATTTTTAAGCAAAACCGTATTTTTGAAATAAAATAAATATAATGCTGATTATTATTAATAGCTTATCCCCTCATCCATCAACATCTCGCAAACGCGTCCTGACTTCATAAGCCTTTACTTGAGCCTCGGAGACCAAACCGGCATGGAAAGTTTATGGCTCTGTTCGTAAAGCGTTCTTGGATTCGAGCCGTTGGAGTTCATGATAATGATGAAGTTTTTTGAGTGCCTGCGGGAAACGTAGACGATTTGACGACCGGACGGGGACCACGAGGGCGATTCGTTATTCGCGTGATCGGACGTGAGCTGCACGGCATTATTGCCGTCTTCATCAATCGAAAATATCTGGTAAACTCTGTTGATCAATCCTTCATAAACAATGCGGTCGCCACGGGGAGACCATGAAGGAGAGGTATTATAGCTTCCTTCATAGGTAATTCTTCTTACGTTGCTGCCATCGGCGTTCATGGTGTAAATCTGGGGAGATCCGGAACGGTTGGAAACAAACACGATTTTCTTGCCATCCGGCGACCAGGACGGCGAAACGTCAATGGCATAATTGTTGGTCAGCCTCCGCAGTGCTAACGTGTCCACCTCCAGAGAATATATTTCTTCATTGCCGTCCTTGCTCAGCGTCAGCAATAATTTTTTGCCGTCCCGGGAAAAGCCTCCGCACAGATTCAATCCATCGAAGGAAGCCACTCTCTTGTCCGTGCCTGTTCTTAAATTTCGAAGATACACTTCCGGACGTCCGCGCTTGAATGATGTAAAGGCCAGAAGTGTTCCATCCGGAGACCAGCGCGGGGCGAGCAAAATAGACCGATGATTTGTGAGGCTTCGTAAATCAGACCCGTCATAGTCGATCGAAGCAATATCGGATTGCAACCTGTTATGGGAGACAAACGCGATTTTGGTGTGGAAGTCGCCCTTTTCATTAATCAGCGCCATCATAATGTCGGACGCCAGTTCACGGGAGACCGCTTTGAAATTATCCGGCGCGGCGCGGTATGTTCTGCTGAAAATAAGTTCGCCGCGGACAACATCGAAAAGATAGCCGACGGCGACCATTTCTTTATCGTTTTGCAGAATGCTCCCCCGCAGCAGATAATCGGCGCCGATGACCCGCCAGTCGGGGAAATGAATTTTGTCGGCGGTTACGGCCGTGGAATAATCCAGAAAGCTCTTTTTGTTCAAGACATTGAATATTCCCGTCAGGGAAAGGTCGTTTTTAATCCCTTCCGGGATATGGGTTCCCGCGTCCGTCTTCTTCATGGTGCCGGCGGACTGGTGGTTGAAATCACTGACGGCGACGGGAATCAGCTTGAAAGCCGGCGAATCAATATCCACATAGACTTTCGCGGTGGCGCTGTGTTGCGAAAACGGCACGGCGGAAACAAAGAGAGCGAGACATAAAATAAAAAAAAGTTTTTTCATTACGCGGATTCAGACCTCGTCTCTTACATATAAATTTTTTTCCATTCTTTCAAGGAAAACCGGAAAATCAGCGGAGTTCATTGGAATGAAAGCGTATTCCGATTTCTATCCTGTTGTCCCGGACCCAGAACGGAAGAGGCGGAAAGGGACTGGATTTTTTCACCGCCTTCAGGGCGGATTCATCGAAATAAGGATTGCCGCTGCGTTTTTCAAAACCGACGTATTCCAGCGCGCCGCTACGGGAAATCCGGACATCGATAATGGTTGTTATATTTGTTTCCGGAAGCAGTGATGGCGGCATGCCCCAGTTTTCCTTGACCTTCATCCATACCGTTCCGATATAGTCGTTGGTCTGCGCGGTCATGTCCGATTCCGAGATTTTCGCGGCGCCGGAAACGGCAGCAGTTGAATCATCCGTTTTTGTTTTGCCCGATTCTTTTTTCCGGATCGCGCCGAGAGCCTTTTCCACGTCTACTTTGCTGGCCTCCCGGGTTTTTGCCGGCGTGGAATAAATACTTTCAATCTTGCGCTTCAGGATAATGGCATCGGTCGATGAATCCCTGGTTCGGAGCACATCGCTCATCAGCGAGGAAGCGCCGGATGTCATAACGGCTTCGGCACCGACCAATTGTACGGAATACGCCGCGCCGAACGTCAGACGTTTTGACGTCGTCGGAATGGACACCAGGAGAACAGCGATAACGATCACATGCAGAATCAGAGACAGGAAAATCATGCTGTGGAAGTTGCCGTCAGAGCCGCGGTAGCGGTTGCCGGTCGTCCGGAAAGTCATTTGGTTTCCTCAGGCGGTTCCGTAATCATGCCCAGTTTATCCACACCGGCCTTGCGAACTTCCGACATCACTTCGACGACAAATCCGTAGGGAACGTTTCTGTCGGCGCGAAGAAAGATTTCGCGATCAATACGGCTGGAGAAAATCGCTTCCAGTTTGGCATTCAATTCCCCCAGCGCCAACTTGTTTTTATTCAGGTAGATGTCTTTCGATTCACTGATGGTCAGGACAAGTTTTTCCTCGGCGACATCCACGCTTTTGGCTTGAACCCGCGGCAGATTGACATCAATGCCCATGGAGAGCATGGGGGCTGTCACCATAAAGATGATCAGGAGCACCAGCATGACATCGACAAAAGGCGTGACGTTTATTTCCGCCATGGCTTTTTTGGTGTGAAAGTTTCTTCTACGTTGAGAGCGCATCATGTCTTCAGACCCCGGTTTATTTGCGAATCAGATAACGTTCGACAATATTCAAAAATTCAGCCGCGAAATTTTCCATTTCATGAACCATGTTCTTGGATTGATTCAAAAAATAATTATAAAAAATAACCGCCGGTATGGCTGCGGCAAGTCCCGCGGCCGTGGCAATCAGAGCCTCGGAAATGCCTGGCGCGACCACGGCCAGCGTAGCCGACCCGCGGGCGCCAATTCCTTTAAATGTTTCCATGATGCCCCAGACGGTTCCGAACAGACCGATAAAGGGACTCGCTGAACCGGTGGTGGCCAGAAAATCAAGCGCTTTGTCAAGCTTGGTCATTTCCGTGTTGCAGGCTTTATTCATGGAACGATCCAGGTTGTCCAGAGAAGACAGCGTTATTTCATCGCTGCCCGGGTTGTCTTGGGACAAGTCAGCGGCGAGCTTGTTTGTTTTAGTCAATTCCGCGTAGCCCACGCGAAAAATTTCCGCGGTGGTTGAAAATGAATATTTTTTTGCCGACGGTAAAATATCGGAAAGCTTGGAACTGCGCAGGTAATCTTCATAGAAAGCTTCATTTTCCTTTTTAATCCTGCGATAAGAGCGGTATTTAAGAAAAATGATCGCCCACGAAACAACCGAAAAAATAAACAGAATCAGCAAAACGAACTTCACGACCAATCCGGCGCTGAGAACCATACCCAGAATGCTGCCGCTAAAACTGCCGCTTAGACCTAACGAACCAATTTCAGTCACTTTTTACTCTCCAGTCATGAATTGAATTTGTAGCGTAAACTAAAGTAAAAAAACGCCCTTGTCAATGATTTTAGTGAACATGATTTTAATGAAAGCCTTTATTGCTTTTGTTGACGCTTGAAGTATGATACCAAATGAAAACAGGATTGTTCGAGGTCTCATGATAATTTTTCAACAAGGAGTTTTTTGGTGGTGACGATGAAAAGATATTTTATTGCGCAGCAACGCAATGTTTGGGTCAGGATAGCCGTCCTATTTCTGATGACGTCTTTTTTGATAATGTCCGGGTGCGCCGGAGGCGGAGAAGATAAGACATCCGCGGATAACGGAACTCCTGCGGTTTACCAGCAGGAAGATCTGGCGGGGAAGTGGAGTTTTTATGAACTGGCCAATGAACCGAAATGGACAAGGACGATTTACACGGTTGATCCAGACGGTTCCGTGTCCTGTGAATCCTATGACGACAGCGCCGGGATAACCAGTTGTTCCGATCCTTTCGATTTGCGCTGGACCGTGGCATCGGACGGCACGATCACAGAGAGCGGCGTCAGCGCCAGCTCCGGCGTGCACATGTCCATGACATCGGATTTTAACCTGATTGCCGGCACCGGCACGGCAGCGGATGCAAGCAAAGCACTGCGTGTCGTTCAGAGAATCGAACCGTCTGTTTTGTATGATAATGAAGATTTACGGGGAAAGACCTTTGTTTATCATGGACTGGTCGTTGGCACGCAAAAGAAGTGGATTTACGGAGAAGGATCGATCGATGCCGGCGGAGCGGTAACCATCAACAGCGAAACAGATCCGAACGGAGCTGTGTTCCCCGTTTCTGACTGGGGAACAATATCGGTCGGCGGAGACGGAATCGTCACGCTGACGGGATTGTCTAATTATAAGGGTTTCCTGTCTGCGGACAAAAAAACAATTACGGGAACTTTTACGGATGCCGGCGGCAACCATCAATTGACGATTATCCAGGTTACCGGACACGTGTTTGATGAAGGTCCTTTGCCCTCAGGGGTCTGGAAAGGCCACAGCCTTGTTGTTGGCAATGCTTCTTACGCGCCTTTCTGGCTTCATCACACGGCCACCGTTGATGAAACCGGAACAATCACGTTCAGCAATTGGGCGTCCAGCGAGTTTCTGGTTGTATTCTTTGGATTGGTCCCGGATTCCGCGGTAGGCACTATTTCCTCATCCGGAACCATTGTCAGCGATCAAATGGCGTTTCACGGTCAGGCATCGGATGACAACAAGTTCATGGTTTGCACGCAGACACCGGAAACAAATTATCATGCACTGACCATCTATACGGATACGCCCTAAAGGTCATCCGGCGCGAAGGCGACGACATCGTCAATCTTATCCGCGCCGACGCAAAGCATCGCCAGCCGGTCAATGCCCAGCGCGATCCCGGCGCAGGGCGGCAGATCATCGAGCGACCGCAGAAATTTTTCCGGCATATCATAGCGCGCCCGATTTTTCGCGGCGCGCTTTTTCAGCGCCTCTTCGAAACGCCTTCTTTGTTCGTTCGCGTCGGTCAGCTCCGAAAAGCCGTTGGCGATTTCCAGGCCGCCGATGTAAAGTTCGAATCGTTCGCCGACCGATGGATTATCCTCTTTTAGTCTGGCCAGCGACGCCAGTCCCGCCGGATAATCGTAGAGAAAAGCCGGCCGGTTGAAACCCAGTTTCGGCTCAATATGTTCAACCAGCATTTCGTCAAATTTGTCCTGTGCCAGCGCTTCTTCAACACTCATTGGCGCGTGCTGCGAAAACGCCTGCGCGACCGTCACTCTTTCCCACGGCGGATCTGCCTGTATTTTTCTGCCCTGCCGGACGAATGCTTCAAGGTTCATTGCCCGGGCGACAGACCAGATCATGCCTTCGCACTGATTCATCAGCTCCCGGTAATCGAATCCGGCGACATACCACTCCAGCATGGTGTATTCCGGAAGATGCAGATGGCCTCGCTCACCGGCGCGGAAACATTTGGAAATTTGAAAGATGCGCGGATAACCGGCGGCGAGCATGCGCTTCATGGCCAGTTCGGGCGAGGTCTGCAAAAACCAGTCTTCCGAGCGGATAGCTTCGATATGTTCTTCCGGTGCGGGTGAGGGAATGCGTACGGGGGTTTCCACTTCCAGAAAATCCAGGTGAATAAAGAAATCACGGATACATTGAATCAGCCGGGCGCGCGTTTGTAAAGCGTGTGATTTGCGCGTCAGTGAAAAGTTATTATCGGAATGGAATTCACTCAAAATCAGAGAACCTATAAAAATTGAAGCAGAGAATTATATGTTATTGAGTTTTAGTAATTTAAAAATATGCTGTTCTTTGTCCTCCGCTGGCGGAGGTGTCACGTTGTGATGGAGGTGGAAAATGATTTTTAATCTGTAACTTGGATGAACAAATCCTACCTTGATACGTCCACCCCCTTAATCCGCCGCCGGCGGGGGACACGCAAAATACATTACGTATCAAATTGCCCCTGTCTTTTGAAAAGCTTAATTAACCTTTGACTCTGGTCAGGTACTCTCCTGTGCGCGTGTCAATCCTGATTTTTTCACCTTCGGTAACAAAGGTCGGTACCAGGATAGTATAGCCTGTCTGCACCTTGACCGGTTTTGTGTTGCCTGCCGCGGTATCGCCTTTGGCCCATGGCTCGGCTTCCGTGACGACCAACTCGACAAAATTAGGCAGGCTGATGCCGATGGGCTTGTCTTCGAAAAGCAGAATTTCCACTTCAATATTATCAGTCATGAAGTTCACGGCTTCATCGACCTGCTCTTCCGTCAGATAAACCTGTTCGTAGTTTTCGTTATCCATGAAACAGTATTTATCACCTTCTTTGTATAGATACTGCATTGTTTTTTCCCGCAAATCCGCTTGTTCAAAGTTGTCGACGGAACGGAATGTTCGTTCAAACTGATTCCCATTGATCATGTTTTTGAGTTTGGTGCGGTACAGGGCCTGACCCTTGCCCGGCTTGACAAAATTAAACTCCGTTATGACATAGGGGTCGCCGTCGATTTTCAGCCGTAACCCTTTTTTTAGATCACTTGCGGTATACATAAAAGATTTTCTCCTTACTTAATATAACAAAATTGCCTATTTTGTTGTGAGACTCAAATTTCAAAAACAAAGTGAATTGAAATTTGTAAGTCGAACAATCCCGCGCAGCGGAGGGTAATGAGACCCAAGCTTGTTGCGGAATTGTTTCCAAAGCTTTCTTTGGGGTTCATTCCCGTGACTCTGGCGATTCTCTATTCTATTTATTGGAACTTGTCAAAATAATGTTGATGTTTTTTCAGGTCTTTTTGCAGGGCCGGAGACATGATATTCAGCGGTATCTTGCCCGAGCTGCCGGGCACATCCAGGACGTATTGCGGCAGGCAAAGTCCCGAACATTGCCGCCATATCTTTTCCATCATGGCAACGCCGGATTTCGGATCGGTGCGGAAATGCGCGCAGCCCCTGGCCGGGTCGCAGTGGAAAAGATAATAAGGGCGGACGGATATTTTCTGCAGGCCGCGCAGCAAATCCTTCATGATGTCCGGCGAGTCATTGATGCCTTTTAGTAAAACCGACTGGTTGGAAACCGGAATGCCCGCGTCCAGGAGCATTTGGCAGGCGCGCGCAGCCTCCGGCGTGATTTCACGGGGATGATTGAATTGCGTGTTCAGCCACAGCGGGCGGAACCGCTTGAGCATCCGGCAGAGATCTTTGGTGACGCGCATGGGTAAAACGACGGGGACGCGACTGCCAATGCGTAGTACCTCGACATGCGGAATGTCCCGCAGGCCGGCCAGAAGATTTTCCAGCACCGCGTCATCAAGCGTCAGCGGGTCGCCGCCCGAAATGATGACCTCGCGGATTTGCGGTGAGGCGGCGATGTAGCGGATCATTTTCTGAAAACGGGCTTTTAAATTAATATGATTGGGTCGTGACCAGAAACGCTTGCGGTTGCAATGTCGGCAGAAAACGGCGCAGGTTTCGGTCACCATCGCCAGGCAGCGGTCGGGATAGCGGTGCACCAGCTTGGGCACCGGCATATGGGTATCTTCGTCGAGAGGATCTTCCGCGATTCCGGTGGAAAAGTCCGTTTCGAGAGAGGTCGGAACGCATTGCGCGAAAACCGGGTCTTTTTCATTATGCTCTTGAATGAGCGACAAATAGTAAGGCGTAATCGCCATGGGATACACCGACGCCACGGCCTTGATTTCGTCTTTGTTGCGGTTCCCGGCGAGACCATCCAGCGCGTCAATTTTGGTGACACGGTTTTTGAACTGCCAGCGCCAGTCCCGCCAATCCCCGGCCGTTGCGTTAACACAGGAACGATCAAGCTTTTTCCTTAGTTCTTTCATGCTTTATCCATAAATTTTCAGGCATGTCCCGTACCATAAAATTACCTGCTTGCAAAGTGAATCAATGTAATTTAAGAGAGGAAAAATACGTTAATGAAAAGAAAACATCCGGGGAAAATGCCGTGACAAATTTGCAGCAGCGCAAAGAAAGAGTGGCCATGCTGTCTGTTGCCTCCAACTCGTTTCTGGTGGTCTTCAAGGTCATTGTCGGCGTCATCATTGGTTCGGTTTCGATCATATCGGAAGCCATCCATTCCGGCATGGACCTGATTGCCGCCATGATCGCTTTTTTTTCCGTCCGGACATCGGGACGCCCCGCCGATACAGATCATCCTTTCGGGCACGGCAAGATTGAAAACATTTCCGGCTTTGTGGAAGCCCTGCTGATCTTTGCCGCGGCATTCTGGATCATCTTTGAAGCGCTGAAAAAACTGATGGAACCGCACGAGATAACGCACGCGGGCCTGGGCGTGGCCGTCATGTTTGTTTCCGCGGTGATGAATTATTTCGTTTCCCGCAGGCTTTTCCAGGTGGGAAAGGAAGCCGATTCCATCGCGCTGGAAGCCGACGCCTGGCATTTACGAACGGACGTTTACACATCCATCGGGGTTATGTTCGCGCTGGGCATTATCTGGATGGGACATCGGTTTTTTCCGGCGCTGCATATCAACTGGATTGATCCGCTTGCCGCGATTTTTGTTGCCGGCCTCATCCTGCGCGCTGCTTACGTCCTGACCATCAAAGCCATCCACGGATTGATGGACGCCCAATTGCCGCCGGAGGAGGAAAATTATATCCGCGACGTCATCATGCGGCATCCGACCATTCACGGGTTTCATCATCTGCGGACACGAAAGGCCGGCAGCTCCCGCCTTATGGAATTTCACATTAAAGTGGATCAGCAGATGACGGTGCTGGCTTCGCACAACGTCACCCGCGAATTAAAACAGAATATCAGAAAAAGATTTACAGACTGCATCATCACCATTCACGTTGAACCGTGTGACGGCGACTGTTCCAATATTTGCCTGGACGGCTGTTTACTGCCCCCGGAGAAGAGACCGAAGCGCCAGCCCGATCCCGCTTAACCATCCCATGTTCATTAGCCGGCGCAATTTCAAAATTCACCAGAACTTTATCGATTTCCATTTTATGTTACCGGGCGCGTTCCCCGAACGCGCCGCATCTTATTTCCCTTCCTTCCGTCATCCCTTTTCTCTCTTTGCTCCCTTGAGGGACTGTCCGGCTGGTTTACCCCAGCGTATTTCTAGGCATGCCGGTGGGCAATCTTTTTAAAAAAATTTGTCATTCCGGCATGCTTCTGGCCGGAATCCAGTTTTTTCTCAATTCAACAGAACCGTTTCCTTAATTAAGTGTTGTGTCCCCGGAATTCGATGGAAGAGAAACTTAGTATTTTAGGGGCGTCCCCATGTCGTCCGTAGTGCGTGTGTGCGATTTGCTGATGGATCATCTGCCCTGTCGTGATATCCACCACTTGAACATCAGAAAGGACAGTAAAAATGCGACTCCAGAAGCAAGAATGAAAAGTCCTCCGACAACCAGCTCCGCATAAATGGGCAAGTCACCGAAACCGGATATGCCGCCACCTGTTGGTTTGGTGCTGGCACCGGAGAGGAAAAAATAGAGGCCGGCGATGCCAAGCAGTACCGAAGGCAAGTATCGCAATCGAGGAACAAAACGGATGAGACAGTACGAAATTAGACAGGGGATCACCGTTGCAATGAGAACAATCAGTATAAGCACTCTTTCATTCATTAGCATCATCTCCCTGCCGAACGCCCGGAGCGCTTCGGGAACGAAAAAATCAGCCGGAGCAAGGCGTAGCCTTGCGATCGGCTGTATTGACGGGTTATAGGCTTAAACTTTCTCATTTAACGCCCTCACTAGAGGCTCAAAGCCCCCAACTGGAACTTTTCTAATGTATATTTGTTTTTTATCATCACTTATATAAACAAGTCGCGATTGAAAAAGCCGTTTCTCCATTCTTGATTTATTATCAATTATCTTTTCTGATGTTTCTATAAGTGATAGTTTTAATACGACACATACTTCTGTGTCACATACATCTGGCAATAAAACTACACCCACTCCCGTGAAAAATCTATATTTAATGGGGGATTCGCATAATTGTGCAGAAGATATTTGTGAGCGAGGAATTTCAATGCTATTTTCCCTACTCATTATTTTAATCTTAGATTCGGTCAATACAATATATTTTTTATTAGGTCTTAAAGCAAACCAAATTGAAACAAATACAAGACAAAAAGAAACTGCATAACAGAAGTATGCGACAATTATATAATGATGCGGGATAACCCAAATGCCGAAAAAGCGAAAAAAGATGCCATAAATTACAGCAGCAAAAGCCCCTGCAATCGATTTAATAACCGCATTTCGGTTACTATAATAGAATATTTTCTCCAATCTTTAACCTTACTCCCTATAACGTAACACTAACCGGCGGCAGCGCGCCAACGGCGCGGTGCCGTCCGGTTCAGTAATTTGTTATAGCGCCATACTCCAAAGGCGCTTGCCATTAATTTCTATGACCAACGGCTTTTTTGATTTGGGATCGAAAAACACTCGCGCTAACGTGTCCGTGCCGATAGCCCTGGCGTTCCAATTTGGTGGGTACACTGGAATCCGTTCATCTCCTGGTTCCATTTCCCCATACCTTAGAATTGCAAAGTAACTATTGTGATCGCTGCCTTCGTCAACTTCAATCCTCACATTCATTTCCGTTGGACGCGTTGACCGATAAACCCAGCATGACTTTAGATGCAGCCGGAACACCAGAATCCATAACAATGGCATCAGCGTGAAAACTACCAAGCCTATCTTGACTGCTAGAGGAATAGAAGAATTCCAGCCCAAGAGAGCTGGTGAAAAAAGGCCAACGAAACCGAAGGCGGCGCAACAGATTGAAATTACGCCGGCCGGTATCAAGATCCAAAACAAGTCTTTGTGCATCATGTAAATTCCTTGGTGCTATAACGAAAAAATCAGCCGGAGCGTAGCGATCGGCTGGATTGCCCTTGTTAGAGCTGTTTTTATACCTTGGAATAATGCAACAACCTCTCATTAAGTGTGCCTGTGTGAAGCTCAAAAAGATGGTTGTCATAATCATAGAAATAGATTGACCGAGCCTCTCCACTAACCCGATCACGACTTGGTTTTATATTTACACCGAATTGTTTTATTCTTAATACGTATTCATCAAAGTCTGAGTCAGATACCTTGAACGCTACATGGTTATAAGAACGCTCTGGCAGAGGTTCGCCCTCCATAACTGCCATCCAAATGCCACCGACAATAAAAAACTTCTCATATGATAATGAAAAGTTCTCCTTTGAACTGTCATAAACCTCTTCAGCATCAAAGATTGTTCGCAGAAAATTCCCCATCTTTTCAACATCTCTGACAATTATTGTGATGTGACTTATTGTTTCGATCATATATTTTTTGCTCTAACAATTAATATACTTACTTGGTTTTTTCCGCTTTCGGAGCGGATATTACTATTTTTTGTGAAGAATACAAAGGAAAAAGTGCTTAAAAATCCAATAAAATCAACGTTTGCTACTTGGTATTTAATCGTGTTTATCCTACTTAAGCCAAGTTGGTATATTATAGGAAATTTGTCCGACAGCAAGAAAAATGACATTCCTCCGGAGTTTCAAACCTTTCTTTTAGAGAAGAAATTGGCGCCGGAAAGCATGTATTCTTTCATATCTGATTATTGCATTGGATTTGCATTCAACTCATGAGCGGAAGAAGGAGACTTCGCTCTTTGTTAAAACAGAGAAACCGGCGGTGTGATGGGCGGCAGTTTGTCGCCTTCGTATAAAACCTTTTCCAAAAAAAGACCGGAAGGCGGGGCGGTGAAGCGCGCCGGAAGTTCCGAATAAGTGTTGAGCATTTTTTCGATGTCGCGTTTGGTGAAATTACCGCGTCCTACCTCGACGGTTACGCCGACGATGCGGCGCACCATTTTCCAAAGGAAATGCGAGCCGACAATGCGCACGGCGATGATGTCGTCAAATTCCTTGAGCCAGATGCCTTCGATGTTGACTTTTGTCGAAGCATCCTTGTCCATTCTTTTGTCGGCAAAGGAGGCGAAGTCGTGAAAGCCCTGACACATGTCGAGCGCCTGTTTCATTTTGGCGCAGTCGAGGTTGTCTTTCACCCACCAGACATAGCGTTTGCCGAAAGCCGTGCGCCTTCTGGAAATAAGATACAAATAGCTGCGGCTGACGGCGTGATGGCGGGCATGAAACAGCGGCTGGGCGTTTTCCACCTTCAGGATATTGACGCTGGCGGGCAGGTTGTCGTTGATACCCATACGCAGGGAGTCCGGATGAACTTTTTTGGACGTTTCCAGATGGGCGACCTGTCCCAGGGCATGAACACCGGCGTCGGTTCGGCCCGCGCCCTGGACGTTCACCGGCGCGCCCAGAAAATTTTCCGCCGCCTTGATCAAGGTATCCTGAACGCTGTGGGCGTTTTTTTGCGACTGCCAGCCGCGATAGTTGGTGCCGTCGTATTCGAGAGTGATTTTATATTTCATAATAGTGAAACCCAGATATTGCAAAGGCAATGCAGCAATATCTGCTGGTTGTAATGAGACCCAAACTTCAGAAGTGAATACCCTAAAGGGCACTATAGACGTACTGAAGTTTGCTGGTCGAATTATCCAGTTCCGATATATCGGGATTGGAAACTATCCCTCCGCCTTGGCAGTTAGGCATCGTGAGCCTTAAGGAAGTTTTCCCTTAAGCGAAGCTTATAGGGATTTGCTATTATCGCTTGCTTCAATGTTCTTTGAAGAGAGAACATCTTCTTCCTGGCCAGGCTGCGTTTTTTCTTGCGGCGCGAGGATGGTCAGCGCGGCAATATTTTTAATCAACAGACCTTCCGGATCAAGACATAGCAGTTCCGCTCCCGGGCATAATGTCGTAATAACCGCCTTGCCGATGATTTTCCGGCCTTCCCGGCCTCTGAAATCTTTGGTCCTTATGCCCCAGGCGTTATGGAAGATGAGCGCCCGGTCGTTCTGTTCTCCGATATAAAGCATCACATGGCCTTTGCGCCAGAGCAGGCTCAGATAAGGCACGCCTTTTTCCCGGATGACCTTTTCTTTTTCATCTGGTTTCAGGTCTTTGAGGTCGATGTACGAGCCGACTTTTTTAACCTGGTCTTCCGAATGCCGGGGCAGCCAGATGCCGAAAGGCGCGAAAAAATCCCTCGTCATGGCCGAGCAGTCGCGATTGCCGTACAGCCCGCCCCAACCGTATGGTTCATCAATCATCTCGTTGGCGATGATCACGGCGTTTTCATAAGTAAACGGCAGGGGTTTGGGCGCGACCACATCCGGGGAAACAAAACCGCGTTTGATGATTGCGTTGCTGTTTTCGTCCGCCGCGGCGATGAGGATTTCCATTTTGTCCGGCAGGGCATTAACCAAGGGAAATACCTGTCCGATGGATGTTCGCAGGCTGAAGTTGCCTTCGGCGTCATAAATGGATGTTTTATCCTTAATCACAACCGCATAACGGCCGGATTCCCACGCTTTCATGAAATTTTCATCGACGCGCGCGAAATCTTCAACAGGCATCCAGCCGAAAGCAAAACTGGTTTCCACCAGCGCCCATGACTTATCCTCGCTTAAATGAAAAACCATTAAAGGAATGTTCGCGGGGACGGAGGATATTTGCATGTTGTCAAAAGGCCAGCCGGAAATGTCTCCACGGGGCTTGTAAAAATGAGGGCCGTTCGTAGGCATCATGCGCAGATTGGTGTGGCGGGCGGTGATCGCAAACTGCATCGTGTTGGGATAGTTTTCCAGGGAAGCATTTTTTTGAAGTTTTTTCAGCCAGACCGGGGAATGTTTGCGTTTGTTCTCTCCATAGCCGAGATTGAAACTGAATCTTTTGAAAATAGACGACACTCTTTCCAACGAAGCGTGAGCGGGTTCCGAATTATGCCAGACGGAAAAATAGATCGTGTTGTAATCGGCATCCATTTTTGCCTGCGCATCGGGCGACAGAAGAAACATTGCTTCGGCCGTTGCCTCCTCGACATAGGCCGTGTGATCCTGAGTCAAGTCCCTTTCGTCCTGGATGGCTTCAGGCAGCGTTTGGCAGCCAAGTAAAATGATGATGGTTAAAATGCAGTAAAGTAATCGGGGCTTCATCCGGAGATCCTCTTCGTGAGCGATGAGTTTGTATAGTCTTTTTTTAAATTTTCGGCAAGGTGAAAGAAACAAAAAAAATCATAAATTGTTAAATAATTTAGTGGCATAAGGCGTCGAACACTGGTATAAGCTTAAAAAATAAATTCGGCGCTTGGGAAGGCTGATTTTAAAAAATACACCAGTGCTTCATTGAAGGAGCGAGTAAGGAGATGAAAATGAATAGCTTTGTGCCTAAAAAGATTTTTTTTACCAAAGGGGTGGGCACGCACAAGGATGAACTGCATTCCTTTGAGCGTGCCTTGCGTGATGCGGGAATAGAAAAATGCAATCTCGTGCAGGTTTCGAGTATATTCCCCCCGGGCTGCAAGGTGATTTCCAAAACCCAGGGCTTGAAAGAATTGACACCGGGCGCTATCACCTATTGTGTTTTAAGCCGCTGCTGCACCAACGAACCGAAAAGACTTCTGGCCGCCTCTGTCGGTTGTGCTATTCCCGCGGACAAGTCATCCTACGGTTACATCAGCGAGCACCATGCGTTCGGACAGAACGAAAAACAGTCGGGCGATTACGCGGAAGACCTCGCCGCGGCGATGCTGGCTTCGACGTTGGGCATTGACTTCAACGTTGATGAAAGCTGGGATGAGAAAAAGGAAATTTTTAAAATCAGCGGGAAGATCGTTCGAACCCTTAACGTTACACAATCAACGATTTGCAAAAATAATAATTTCACCACGGTCATAGCCGTGGCGGTGTTTGTTTTTTAAAAAAGACTCTGTCCCTGTCTTGGGGCGTAGGGCGTAAAGACCGGCGACCGGCTGCTGAATAAAGGTCTGCTTGCTTCGTCCGATGCATGAAAAATGAAAAAGATATGAAAGAAAAAGAAATCCCGTCATTAAAAATTCACGATGTCGGCGGCGCGGAATTGCCGTATCTTTATTATGAAGGAGAAGCGCCACCGATTCTTTTTGCCCATGCCACCGGTTTTCTGCCCTGGCTGTGGCATCCCATCATCGAAAATCTGACGCCTCATCAGCAGGCGTGGGCGCCGTATATCTGCAATTACCGGGATTGCGATCCGGAAAGCGGCGGGCTGTCCTGGGATGTGATTGCCCGCGACATCATCAGTTTCTGCAGTTCCCGGAATATCACCGATCATCTGGCGGTCGGGCATTCCATGGGCGCCACGGTGCTCACCATTGCCACGGCGCTTTTTGGCCTTCAGCCCCGCGGCATGATTCTGATGGAGCCGATTTTCCTGCCGGAAGCGTTTTACGAAATGGATATCAAGCTCAAGGATCATCCCCTCGCGGCGCAGTCGATCAAAAGAAAAAACAGCTGGAAAGATGAACAGTCTGCCCTGGAATATCTGAAATCCAAATCGCTCTTTTCCGGATGGGACGAACAGATGCTTCAATTCTACGTTAAATACGGCATGGAAAAACAGGCGCAGGGCGACCTGAAACTGACCTGCGCTCCGAGAAGTGAAGCCGCGCTGTTTATGGGCGGAAAAAGCACCAACCCCTGGCCGTTGTTAAAGGAATTGACCTGTCCGGTTCTCATTTTGGAAGGTGAAAAAAGCACCAATAGGGAATTTATTGATTTGAAAAAAGCGGTATCGTTATTAAAAGACGGAAGATATCAGTCTGTTGACGGAGCCGGCCACCTGATCCCCATGGAAAAACCTAAAGAAGTTACTAAAATCATAAAAGAATTTATGACGGAAGTCTTTCAGTAAACGGTTGACGAAAATCAATAAATATGTAAAAAATGTCATTCGCCTAATCTGAAACAAGGGGTAACTTTATTCATGGCTTTTGCTGAAAATAATTGGAATCATACCCGGGGCAAACAAGAATCCTCTTTGGCCGCGTTGATGGAAAGGCTTTTCGCTCACCTTGGCACAAAAGTGATTGAATGGATCCACGTTTTAGGCGCAGCCACGATTTTCCTTTTTGTTGCCCTGTTGAGATCATTGCATCCCAAGCAGCTTCCCAAAGTTGTGCAGCAGATTTATTATATCGGAGCCCGGTCAACAACAATCATCTTGCTGGTGAGCCTTTTCACCGGCATGGTTCTGGGTCTGCAATCTTATCACGCTCTGGTGCAATTCGGCGCTCAGGGCGCGCTGGGAACGCTGGTCTCCCTGTCGCTGATCCGGGAACTGGGACCGGTTTTGACCGCCATCATGATTACGGCCCGGGCGGGTTCGGCCATTACAGCCGAAATAGGCATTCAGCGCATCACCGAGCAGGTGGACGCCTTGAAAACCATGCGCATTGACCCGTTCAGTTATATCATCAGCCCGCGAATTACGGCGTCAATCATCAGTTTCCCTCTTTTAACCGCCGCGTTTGATATTATCGGCATTATCGGAGGCTATATTACCGGCGTCATTTTGATGGGGCTGAATGCCGGAACGTATCTGCACAGCATTCAGTCCTACGTGGATATAAAGGACATTACCGATGGTTTCGCCAAGTCCATCGTGTTCGCGGTCATCGTGGCGACCGTGTGCTGTTATCAGGGATATTATGTACATAGGCGCAAGGACAGCAAGGGGGCTAAGGCAGTCGGACTGGCCACCACCTCGGCCGTCGTGATTTCCTGCGTGCTGATTCTTGTTTCGGATTACGTGGTGACTTCACTGCTGCTTATCTAGGATGAATGATGACGACGCCTCTGATTGAATTTAAAAATGTGACCAAACGATTCGGAACGCAAACGGTTCTGGATAAGGTGAATCTGCAGATTTACGAAGGACAGGTCACCACGATTATCGGCCTGAGCGGCTCGGGAAAAAGCGTCCTGCTCAAGCATATTATCGGATTGCTCAAGCCCGATGAAGGGACCATTCTTTTTCGCGGCCAGCCGGTGAACGAGATGAAAAAAGCGGAAATGAACGAATTAATGTCCCAGATGAGCTACATGTTTCAAAGCAACGCTTTGTTCGGCTCCATGACGGTTTATGACAACATCGCGCTGCCGCTCCTGGAAAAAACAAAATTGCATAAATCCGAAATCCACAAACGGGTCATGGCCAGAATCGAACAGACCGAATTGACGGAAGCCGCTCATAAATTTCCTTCGGAACTTTCCGGAGGCATGCAGAAGCGCGCGGCTCTGGCGCGGGCTCTGGTGACCGATCCCAAGGTGGTGCTGTTTGACGAGCCGACCACGGGACAGGACCCCGTCAGAAAAAACGCCATCCTGAGCATGATCGCGCAGTATCAGAGAAAATTTAACTTTACGGCCATCATGGTCAGCCATGAGATACCCGACGTTTATTTTATTTCCAACAGCATTCTTGCCCTGTACGATAAAGAAGTGGTTTTTCAGGGCACACCGGAAGAACTGGGTGATTTTGAACACCCGTTCACCGATGAAGTGATCCGCAGCCTGGAAAGTCTGCAACGCGAACTGACGGGGCTTTATTCCCAACGACAGTTTAAAATGCTGAATCGCACACAGTTTCAACGAAGAAAATCGGATGAAAGTTATTGTGTGGCCGTCTTTACATTATCCGGTCTGGACGCGATAAAATCCATGCTCGGATATGACGCGGCGCAGGTAATCATTCATTCCATGGGACTTTACGTGGACAAACACTTCGGTTCCATCGGCGGATTTTCCACGCGTCGCAATCACGATGAAATTGTGACCGTGCTGCCTTATTCCGATCTCCAAGAGGCAGAAAGCATTTTAAAGCAATTTATCGCCGATTTTCAGGAGAAGGGAATCCGGGATATCTGGGAGGAGGCGCAAAAGAAGACCCGGTTGGAAAAATGCGTGGATTTTGCTATTCTAGCAGGGGTCGCCGAAGGCCAGCCGATTGAGGAAATAGACGCCGTGATTAATTCGGCCAGAGGTCAACAAAAAGAAATCGGACGGATGCAATGTGCCGTCAAGGAGTAGATGAATGAAAAAATATAAGATTGAAACCATCGTAGGAATTTTTGTCTTTTTGGGATTGGTCTGTATCGGATACATGACCGTGAAACTGGGCAATGTGTATTTATTCGGCGACAATGCCTATCCCCTGACGGCCAATTTTCTTTCCGTAAGCGGTCTGCGCCATGGCAACCCGGTTCAAATTCTCGGTATTGAGGTCGGACGGGTGAATAAAATAACCATGGATCAGGAAAATCAGAGAGCGATGGTTGAGCTTCGAATCAAAAAGGGAATTCATATATATGATGATGCCATTGCTTCCATAAAAACCGAGGGGCTGATGGGCGACAAGTATGTCAGTATAGATCCGGGCGGATCCGGAACGGTGCTTGAGCCTGAAGGTGTTATCATTGAAACGCAGGCGTCTATTGATATCGTGGACGTTATCGGCAAATACGCGTTCGGCGAGGTTAAGCCGCAATAGAGCGGCAACAAAATCCAGGAGGTAAAACCAGATGAAAAAACTAATTGCGGGAATCTGCATTTTCATGATCATGCTTTTTGTGTTGAATAGTCCGGGTTACGCGGGTGCGCCGATGGACACGGTTCAGAAAAACGTGGATAAGGTGCTCGATGTACTGCGCGATCCGAAGTTGAAAGCCGCTTCCGCCAAGGAGATTAAGAAAAACAAGCTGCGGGTGATTTTCGATGACATGTTCGATCAGATTGAATTTTCCAGAAGAACCCTGACGCGCAACTGGAACAACCTGACTCCCGCCCAGCGGGTGGAATTCGTGGAGCTTTTCAAGCAGGTTCTCGAAAAGAATTACGCGGATAAGATTCTCGACTACACAAACGAAAAGGTTGAATTCTATAGAGAGACCATGCTGACCGCAACGCAGGCGGAAATCCAGAGCAAGATCATAACGTCATCCAAGGAAATCCCCATTTTCTACCGGGTGATACTCAAGGACGGCAAATGGAAAGTCTATGACGTAATCGTGGAAAACGTCAGTCTGGTGCAGAATTACCGCACACAGTTCAACGATATCCTTTCGAAGAATACGCCGGAACAACTGCTGGCAACACTGCGCGACATGGTCAGCAAGCATTAAAATAACGCCCGTCTTCATTTTCTGCCGGTTCGCCTGAAAGCATGGTTGGGATCAATGAAATCTTATTTGACCTTTATTTTCTTTTTAATCTTTTCGGCGGCGGGATACGCAAACGAGACAAACACGCCTGTTCATTTGTCCGCGGCGGATGCGTCAACGCCGGTTATAACGGTTGTCACCTCCGACCCGGATCCGGTGCCGTCCGGCGCCCAGATTGACAGCGCGATGGATGACGCCTACGGCGATTTCGAGGAAGATGATTACGACCTTCCGGACACGCAAATCCCCGAACATAAATTGACGATTGCCGATCCGCTGGAGCCGTTCAATCGGGTTATGCATCAGTTCAACGACAAGCTTTATTTCTGGGCGCTCAAGCCGGCGGCGCAGGGGTATAAAGCGGTCGTTCCTGAACCGGCGCGTCTGGGCGTGAAAAATTTCTTCTTTAACCTGGCGTTCCCTGCGCGTTTTTTGAGTTGTCTGTTGCAGGCGGATTTCAGCGGCGCGGCTGCGGAAGCCGGACGTTTTACCATCAACACCGTCTGGGGCGTCGGAGGATTTCTCGATCCCTCCTCGCAGGAAAAACTGAATTTGCAGAAGCAGGAGACGGATCTGGGGCAGACGCTGGGTGTCTGGGGCATCGGTCACGGTTTTTATATTGTCTGGCCGGTGTTTGGTCCCTCCAGCCCCCGCGATTCGGTGACCATTGCCGGCGATTATTTCCTGTATCCCGTTTCCTACATTTCCCCCTGGTACGCGGGCGTGGGCGTGAGGGCATACGAGGAAATCAACGCCACCTCGCTGAGACTGGGCGATTATGAGGCGTTGAAGGGAGCGGCCATTGATCCCTACCTTGCTTTTCGCGACGCCTACGTCCAGTACCGTTATAACAGGGTAAAATCCCGGCAGGCAAAAATAGCCTCATCGTTTCAGCCATCGGAGACAGCCCTGCCTGACGAACCGGCGGCGGGAAAGGACCATTAAATGAAAACAAAACCGTCCGGCGGATATTCTTCTGTAATGATTTTTGTAACGCTCGCCTTGCTGGCGATGGGTTCGTCGGCGAACGCGGCGGGATTATTCGGCGCTCCCCAGACCGTTTCGCAGGAGGCGGGGGGATTGAATACAGCCATCGGTTATGTGTACGATGAAGATGTTTATGAAAACGGCGCAAGACACAGTGTCAGAAAAAACTCCGTTTATTCCCATGTGGCCTACGGTGCGAAGAACATTTGGGAAACGTACGCGCGCATTGGAATATCCGATTTCAAAATGGCCGACGCTTTTGCTTCCGCGGATTCCGCCACCGTTACCGATAAAAAGGATTTCCGGGAACACTGGAAATTTTTCGGCACGCTGGGCGCCAAGGCTTTTTATCGGGCGACCGGGATATTCGGCGCGGGCTTTTTTATTCAGGGCACATATCATTTCAGTGATTTCAGGGACGACGTTTCGGGGGAAGCCGGCGGCGTTCCTTTCAGCGCCAGGTTGAAAGTGAAAAATCTCTGGGACGTACAATGCGGGCTGGGATTTCAAATCACGCTTCCTTATGACGCCCGGTTATACGGCGGTCCCTACGCGTATTATTCGGAATCTAAAATGGCGCTGGACGCCGATATTCCCGGCATCGACTATTCCGCGGGACATGCTCTTCTGCACAACCGGTCCATCATCGGCGGATTCGCGGGACTGGATATGCCGCTGGGGAAGGGATTCCGTCTGAATATCGAGGGGAAATATTCCGAGCGATGGTCCGCGGGCGCCGCCATCAGCTACAGTTATTAAATGCTTTTTCCGGCCATGCATTTCCGGCACGACAAGCGTGATCATGAATGACTTAAAAGAAAACATTTTCCAGGTGCGCGACCTGACCAAAATTTACAAAATGGGCGACGTGGAGGTTCACGCTCTGCGCGGTGTGAATATGGAGCTCGACACGGGCGAACAGGTGGTTCTGCTCGGACCGTCGGGCAGTGGTAAATCCACATTGCTCAATATCATGGGCGGACTGGATACGGCGACCGGCGGTAGTGTTTTTTACCGGGGCAAAGAGCTGACCAATGCCACCGAAAAAGAATTGACGGCGTACCGCCGCTTTCATGTCGGATTTGTTTTTCAGTTTTACAATCTGATCTCCAGCCTCACGGCAAAAGAAAATGTTTCGGTGGTGACGGAAATTGCCGAAAATCCGATGAAACCGGAAGAGGCTCTGGAACTCGTCGGTCTGACCGAAAGAATGAATCATTTCCCCGCTCAGCTCTCCGGGGGCGAGCAGCAGCGCGTGGCCATCGCCCGCGCCATTTCCAAAAACCCCGCGGTGCTGTTGTGCGACGAACCGACCGGCGCGCTCGATTCCAAAACAGGCATTCTGGTGCTGCAGGCGCTCGAGCGCATCAACCGCGAACTGGGCACGGCCACGGCCATCATCACGCATAACGCGGATATCGCCGGCATGGCCGACCGCGTGATTCATCTCAGCGACGGGAAGATAGCGGACATCATAGTGAATCCATCCAAGAAATCCGCGAGCGAACTGGTGTGGTGACGACGTGAAGGCGCTGGATCGAAAACTCTGGCGGGAACTTTGGCGGATGAAAGGCCAGGTTCTTGCAATCTCGATGGTGGTGATGAGCGGCGTGGCGACGTTTATCCTGTTTATCAGCACCATGCATTCGCTGGATTTCACCCGCAGCCAATTTTACCGCGAATACAATTTCGCCGAAGTTTTTGTGAATCTGAAGCGGGCGCCGGAAAGCCTCAAGGACAGACTGCAAAACATCCCCGGGGTCAATCAACTGGAAACGCGCGTTTCCGCTCATGCCAAGCTCGACATTAAGGGATTTAACGAGTCAGTCACCGGCAAGATTGTTTCCCTTCCCGATGACGGCTTTCCTCTGCTGAACCGTCTCTACATCAGACAAGGCCGTCTTCCCGATCCTTTCAAAGACCATGAGGTGGTCATCAATGAAACCTTCGCTCAGGCGCACGGACTCAAGCTCGGCGATCACCTGGCGGCGGTGATTAACGGAAAATGGAAAAATCTGACAATTACCGGCATCGCGCTTTCTCCCGAATTCGTGCTGGTGATGAAAATCGGCGCGATGACACCCGACTTCAAACGATTCGGGATTTTGTGGATGAGCCGCAAGGCCATCAGCAAGGCTTTCGACATGGACGGCGCGTTCAATGATGTTGTTTTAAGTCTTTATCCGGGCGTCCAGGAAAGCGATGTGATCCGGGATCTGGATAATGTGCTGGGAAGTTACGGCGGCTACGGAGCGTATGGGCGCAAGGATCAGATGTCGCACCGGCTTTTGAGCGAGGAAATGAAACAACTCCGTACGAGTTCGAGAATCTATCCCGTGATCTTCATCTGCGTCGCCGCTTTTCTGCTCAATGTTGTCATGAGCCGGATCATCAATACCCAGCGCGAACAAATCGCCATTCTCAAGGCGTTCGGCTACGATGATGTTGCCGTGGCGTTTCATTACGCGAAGATGGTTATCCTGATTATTACCGCCGGTATTTTGGCGGGCATTGCCGCCGGCATCTGGCTTGGGAAAATGATGGGCGGTATTTACATGGAGTTTTATCGATTTCCTGTCTTCATTTACACATTGCATCCGGACGTTCTTGTGATTGCCGTTTTCGTCAGCGCGGCGTCCGCGCTTGCCGGAACCGTTCACTCTCTCTGGATGGCCGCCAAACAACCGCCGGCCGAAGCGATGAGGCCGGAAGCGCCGGCGAAGTACCGGGTCACGCTTATCGAAAAAACGGGCCTCGGCCGCTGGCTCACACAACCGACGCGGATTATCGCCCGCAACGTGGAGCGGAAACCCGTCCGGACGCTGCTTTCCATTGTCGGCATCGCCGTGGCCTGCGCCACAATGGTTTCCAGCGGTTTTTTCAGCGACTCCATCGATTTTATGGTGAAGGTTCAATATGTCTTTTCCCAGAAAGAGGACATGAAAATATCGTTTGTCGAGCCGACCTCCTATAAGGCGGTATACGAACTGAAACGGACACCCGGCATCCATGACGGCGAACCGTTCCGGTCCGTTCCGGTAAAACTCAAATTCGGACATCGCAGTTACAAAACCGTCATCAACGGCATTGAGCCGGAGGGACGGCTGCATCTTCTGCTGGACACGAACCTGAAGAGTATCCCGCTGCCGGAATCGGGCATTCTGCTTACGGATTATCTGGGAACGCTTCTCGACGTGAAAGCCGGGGACATGCTGACGGTCGAAACGCTCGAAGGCGTCAAAGCCGTCCGCCAGGTTCCGGTGGTTGCCCTGGCGAAACAATATCTGGGCGTGATGGGATACATGAATTTGAACGCACTCAACCGCCTGATGCGGGAGGGCGACGCCATCTCCGGCGCCTACCTGGTGACCGATGCCCTCCACAGAGACAAACTCTTCCGGTCGTTTGTGGAAATGCCGCGTGTTGCCGACGTCGTGATGCGGCAGAACGAAATTGATAATATTTACGAGGTGATGGCCAAAGGTATGCTGTATTTTACGTTTATCGCGCTGCTGATGGCCTGTTCCATCGCGTTCGGTGTGGTCTATAACAGCGCGAGAATATCGCTGGCCGAACGAAGCCGCGAGTTGTCGTCGCTTCGGGTGTTGGGATATACACGGGGCGAAATAGCCTACATTCTTCTGGGAGAACTGGCGCTGATTACGCTGGCGGCTATACCGCTGGGATTTATTATCGGCTACTGGCTTTGTTCTTACATCGCTTACGCGCTGGCGTCCGATTTGTTCCGCGTGCCGATGGTCATCGAATTGAAAACGTATGCCCAGGCGGCGGCGGTGGTCATCTTTTCGGCGCTAATATCCGGGCTGATTGTCCGGCGCAAACTGGATCATCTTGATTTGGTGGAAGTCCTCAAGACAAAGGAATAAGAGGCCATGTTCATTGGGCGTGTTATCCTTTGAAATCAAGAGAGGATATGATAAACAACAAGAAAGAAGCAGGGCAGGAGTAATGGCATGACTGGCATATTGCGCAGAAAAATACTGATCATCAGTGTTATGCTGATCGTCGTTTTTTTAATGATCTACGGTTTCCTGCCCCGGACCCTTGCGGTTGACATCGCTTCGGTTACCCGGGGACCCCTTCAGGTGACGATTGAAGAGGAAGGACGCACCCGCCTCAAAGAGCGTTTTACCCTTTCCGCGCCCACGGCCGGATATATGAGACGCGTTCACGTCAAGGTGGGAGATTCCGTGACGAAGGAACAGGTCGTGGCTGTATTGGAACCGCTCAGATCGCAAGCGCTTGATCCGCGAAGCCGGGCGACGGCACAAACCGCTGTTGCCTCCGCCGAGGCGGCATTGAAAGCCGCTTCGGAAAGAGAAAAGGTCGCCCGGGCCGATGCCGTCTATCTGGAGCAGAGATTGGAGCGATTGAAAGCCCTGTATGAAAAAGGGTCCATTGCCCGGGACCAGTTCGACCAGATCAGCGCCGAAGCGCAGAAAGCGCGGGCGGTCCAGCTTTCGGTCAAGGCGGAAGTAAGCGTGGCCGGATCGGAACTGGAAAGGGCGAAACTAACGTTACAGAATTTCTCCGCTGTCAGCAGGGATGTCAACACGATGGCTGTTGCCTCGCCGCTGAGCGGAACGGTATTCAGGGTTTACCGCGAAAGCGAAGGGGCGGTGAACATCGGCGAACCGCTGATGGATATCGGCAATTTGCGCGACCTTGAGGTGCGGGTGGAAGTCCTCTCGTCGGACGCCGTTAAAATTAAACCCGGGACGGACATCCTCTTCAAACGCTGGGGCAGGGATGAGCCTCTTCAGGGGAAAGTTCGCCTGGTCGAGCCTGCAGGATTCACAAAGATATCGAGTCTGGGCGTCGAAGAACAGCGGGTTCTGGTGATTGCGGATATTACGTCGCCGCCGGAACAATGGAGCGTTCTGGGCGATGGATTCCGCATGGAAGCGCACTTTATTGTCTGGGAAGGGAATAATGTTCTGCAAATTCCCGTAAGCGCTTTGTTCCGGTCGGACCGGGATTGGGCTGTCTTTGTCGAGGAGAGGGGAAAAGCGCGTAAGCGCATTGTTGAGATCGGCCAGAGAAACGGAATGGCGGCGGAAATTATGTCCGGATTAAAAGAAAATGAAAAGATTCTTGCCTATCCTGACGATTCCATCAGCGAAGGCACGAAAATAAGACAGACCAAATGAAGCAGAAAAATGGATATTCGTTTTTCAATAAAAGAAGGACACGGATACCGGAAGAATAACACAGAAAAAGTCATTGACATAAAAACAGAACCTTCCTATCTTCTCTCAATGCGAAGCGACCCCTTATCAAAAAAGTGATTTATTTTTATGCCTTTCAGAGAAACAACTGATACGGATTTTACAATCAGCAATCTGGGTTTTGGAATTGATATAACCAGTCATTGCAATCTAAATTGCATTACGTGTTATTATATTAACAACCCCTCGAATATTCCCGCTTCCTCCCCGTCCCATATGTCCATGGAGTTATTTGAAAAAGCGATGCGGCAGGCATCGTTGGCCGGCTTTCAGGAAATTTATATTCTGGGCGGAGAACCGACCATTCATGCCCGTATTCTGGATTTTCTGAAATGCGCCGCGGATTTTAAATTCCACCAGGTATTGCTAGTGACCAATGGCATGCTCCTGGCGGATAGGGATTTCTGCCGGAAGATAGAGGCTGCCGGCACGGATCTTGTAGTTAAAAGACATGTTATCGGTGATGGAGAATCTGATAATAAAATACAAGACATGCTGGTCGGGAAACAGGGAACCTTGGATCAGGTGAATAGGGCTTTTGCCAACATTGAATCGGTTTTTGAACCGTCAAGGGTTGCCGTTCAGTGCTGCATCACACGACCGGTGGTGGAAAGCGGGCAGCTCTTTGAGGTTTTCCGCTACGCGAAAACACGGGGCTTCGGTCATGTTATTGAATGCACAAAAGCGTCCGACCGTTTTCAGAGAGGCAATCCGTTAGATCTTTCTCCCGGGGAGCTTTTTTGTGTTTATGACCGGCTTCAGCATATAGATGTTCATGAATTTAAGGGAACAACCTATCCCATGACCCCTCAGGCCTATGGTAAAACGTGCCATATGCCGGAAAACAGCGTTCATTGTCTGATTGACGGGACGATTGTTCCGTGTGTGGGACAGCCTTTTCCTCTGGGCAATATTTTTACCGATGCGGAAACATCGCTGAATAAAATTTTTGATTTGCCGCAGCGGGATTTTTTTAGATATCCGAACCTACGGATACACGGTCATTGCAGAAATTGTTCGCATTTCAGTGTCTGCACGGGCGGATGCCGGGGCGACGCTTTTTTTCTGACCGGCTGTTTCAGCGCGAGCGCTGTTCAATGTCCGCAACTGTCCTGTTACAAAGAGGATCTGTCGCGGGGAGACTTTCTGCCTGCAAATTGCGACGCTTGCAAATTACGCGAGAACGCTTTCTGCGGTCCCAGAAAGGACGCTGACGCAAGACTTTCCCGGTACCTCGGGTCTCTGTATGACGGGAAAGACGAAAGCGATAGTTTCTAACGTGCAGGGAGAGAATCGTGATCATTCATAAACACAGATTAAGTGAAGGCCGGGAAATTCCGCTGTCGTTTCCTCAGCAGCGCATTTGGTTTCTGCAGAATCTTTATAATGATCATGTGATGTACAACGTTGGAAGATGTTACAGGGTCAAGGGCCTCCTGGATATGGAGGCGCTCCGTACGGCCTTGTATTCGCTGGCCGTGAGGCACGAACCGCTTCGATCCCGATTGCAGTTTGCTCGAGACGGATATCCATTTCAGATTATAGAAAAAGACCCTCAATTTGATATTGAATATACGGATTTGCGGAATCATCACGACGATGACATTTCCGGTACGGCCGGTCAAATGATGCAGGAGGCGCTTGTCAGACCTTTTAATCTTTGTCACGATAATATGTTAAGGGTTGTATCCGTAAAATTGAGCAATGATGAATCCATGCTGATGTTTGTTATTCATCACATCATCAGCGATTACGTTTCAAGACGTATTTTTAATGCCGAATTGACGGCCTTATATGCCGCGATGGTAACGGGCAAGACATTGGCATTGCCTCCGCTTACGTTTCAGTATAGCGAGTTCGTGAAAAAACAGGAACGATTGCTTTCCGGCGAAAATATTGCGAGCCGGCATCAATATTGGCGCGATTTTTTCGCCGGGTGCACTCATGGGGAGCCTCCGTTAGGCGCGATACCGCAACATAACACCAATGACGTCACACCGTCGTATGAGTCTTTGCAGCAAATCATAGCTCCGGACACGATCAGCCAATGCAAAATCATTGCCGATCAGGAAAAGAGTACTCTGTTCACGATTGTTCTGGCAGCCATAACGTTGCTGGTGGGTCATTTATACCGCAATTCGCGTGTCATTCTGTGCATCGCCAATGCAAACAGACAAGTTCCGGGCGCGGAGCAATTGATCGGCTGTTTTTTTACCAACATTATTATTTCTCTGAATATCCAACCGGATCTAAAAATAAATGAAATGCTCAGAGAAATTAGATCACGTTTCTTAAACGCAAGGCAGCATCAAGACATGCCGTTTGAAATGTTTGCCGAAGATCTGAATATGGAATGCACAGCGCGACGTCAACCGCCCTATAAAGTATATATCAGCTACCGTAAAGCCGCCGACATTGACATCAGCCTGCCCGATGCTGATCTGGAGCGCTTCGATGTTGCAACAGGCAAAAATACCCACGAAGACATTGTTTTCAATTTTTGGGAGCGATTGTCCGATGGTGAATGGATTCTTGACGTGGAATGGCTGTGGAGAAGCGATGTATTCGATAAGGCAACCATCAAGCGGGCCTCAACCATGCTGGATGTCTTGCTGAAAAGAATTGGAAATAGTGTTCAAACCAATGTGCGGAATTTGCAAAAGGCTGTAACCGACATTGAATAACGCCTCCGGTTTTTCCGGGTTCAAATAAGATGAAAAGATTTAGGCCTGCTCTCACGATTCCTTTTTTGACTTGCCTTGGCCATTCAGAAAACATCACAAATCCAAAACGGCACGGCCTTCGTTTGCGTTCACCACGTTTAAAATTGCTGGACGATTTTTACGATTTAAATTATAAGGGAATAAAAGTCGTTTGAGGAGGGGGCATGAAAATATTTATTGTCGTGGGAATGCCGGCGGCCGGTAAGAATATTGCCCGTCTTTATGCGGGGACCCGTGATATGGTCTATTATTCCACAGGCGACATTGTCCGGTCCGAAGCTAAAATAAGAGGACTGGAAGCGGACCCGACCACTTCCGCGGAAATTTCCGATGAGTTGCGCGGAGAAGATGGAATGGGCGTTACCAGACTTGCCCTTGATGAAATCCTAAAATCCGGAGCAGAGGTAGGGTTTCTGGAGGGCATGCGATCATGGCCCGAAATTGAACTGATCCGTGAAAAGGCCGATGGCGTCGTTGTCGCCGTATTGACGCCCAGACAGTTGAGGTTTGAACGGGTCGTTGCGAGAGGGCGGGAAGACGATTTTCCCCAATCCTTTGACGAACGCGACCAGAGAGAAGTTGCTTACGGAACGGCGATTCCCATCGCCCTGGCCGATGCGTATATTTTAAACACCGGAACCATGGATGACGCGATGGAGCAACTGGATGCCATTGTCGCACAGGAGACCTCCCAATAATATTACATACATTTCAATGATATCCGGAGCGCAAGGGACGGGAGAAGCCGATAGCGGATTGGTCTTTAAATCTTACGTCTAAACATCAAGCATAAATTATATTTTTCAATCCATTCTTTCGATAAAAGATCCCCCTTGACAAATGATAACATAGTTGTATGTTACAACTATGTCAAAGAAGAATCACGAAAACACAGCAGAGTTCGTTGGCTTGCTGAGAGGGTTATCGCAGGTGATGAGGTGTTGCTGTCGGGATGAGGCTTTCTGTGAAGGAGTCACTTTTCATCAGTTTATGATTCTGGATGCGGTAGCCGGTTCCAGAGAAATGCTGATGGCCGATTTGCACACATGGCTTGCGGTGGAGAAAAGCACGACAACGCGGTTGGTAAATCCGCTGATCGCCAAAAGGCTTTTAAAACGGGAAGCGGTTGCGCACGATTCCCGCGCGGTAACGCTTACGTTGACGAGCGAAGGTAAGAAAACCCACAAAAAGGTTCAGGCATGTGTGGCAGATTTTTTCCAAAGAGTACTGGATAACATACCGGCGAAGAAAAGA
>JASEHT010000029.1 GCA_030018675.1 Smithella sp. | reverse complement strand
GCGTTCAACCGGCCCGCCGCTCAATGTCAATATTGATGAGAGCGGTTTTGTCTGCGACATGCGGCATATTTTGAGAAATCAGGGAGTAAAAAGTTGTCTGTTTTCTGGAATCTATATTATGGAAAAATCTTTCCTCAACAGATTGCGTGCTGGCAAAATAGAATCAATCGTTTTACCGCTGGTGGAGATGATAAAAGAAAATCCGCGCTCCGTCGGCGGTGTAGTGATTGACGATGGTGTTTGGTATGATGTGGGGACCATTGAAGAGTACAATAAATTAAATACAGCTGGCTTTTGAAAAACGCCCATCTGTTGCGTTGCGCTGCAAAGCGCGTCGCTCAACGTATTAAAATATACGCCTCGCGACTCACTTCTTGCGCGCCTTGCATCTGGACATTTTTGAAAAGCCTAATAAAAGGCAATGATAATTATGTCATTCCGGCGTAGGCCGGAATCTAGGAAAAACTGGATACCGGCTTTCGCCGGTATGACGATGTTTAAATTACACGCCGAGTAATGACACATAATGAAGGGCGTATGCACAAGGAAATTCATAAATTTTTAACAGAACATCTGGGCAAAACCGGTTTTACGCTTGAGCCGATTAAGAAGGGCGGTTCCGACCGCCAATTTTTCAGGGTGACTCTGCCGCATAAAGACAGTTTTGTTTTTATGCATTATGGCGATGAAGTGGCGGAAAACGCGCACTGGGCCGGCATCAACAAATTTATGTCATCACTGGGCATCAATGTGCCGCGTATTATTATACAGGATGCCGCCAGGCATTTTATCCTGATCGAAGATATGGGCGAAATTGATTTGTGGTCGGAACGGTCTGTGCCCTGGGAGGGAAGGCGCGATTTTTATTTTCAGGTGCTCGCGCAAATTTACCGGCTGCATTCCTTTGATCTACAATTCATTTCCGCCGATGTGCAATTGTCCGAAAGTTACGGCCCACGACTTTATAAATGGGAGCACGACTATTTTCTGGAAAATCTTGTCTGGGAAGTCTGCAAAATAAAACTTTCAACAGTGGATACCGCAAAATTAAATAAAGAACTGGACGCGCTATCTGAGAGCCTGCAAAAAATTGAGCCTTGTCTGATTCATCGCGATTTTCAGTCGCAAAACATCATGATTAAAAACAGCCGGCCTGTTCTGATTGATTTTCAGGGCATGCGTTTAGGCTGTTTTTTTTACGACCTCGGCTCGCTTATCTGCGATCCTTACGTCACCTTCGAAGATGAAGAAAGAAACGAGCTGATCAATTTTTACTGCGAACTCATGAATCCTTCTTATGGCCGCGATGAGTTTGTCCGGAATTTCTGGATGGGATCCGTCCAACGGCTTTTGCAGGCGCTGGGAGCGTATGGTTTTCTGGGTCTCAAAAAAAATAAACCGGCTTTTCTTGGGCACATCGGCAATGGCCTGGAGAATTTATTAATCGCTGTTGATAACGTGGACGGACTCGAAATGCTCAGCGATCTGGCAACCGAATGCGAAACAATCCTTGCCCGTAAAAAATATTAAAGGCAAATCAAGACTATAGGGTCTGTTGCCCAAATTGATTTTATACATTTTATGCTCCCCTGTTCAGGGATTGTTTCAATACGGAAAGAAACATAAACATCATAGTTTCCTTGACCCATTTCAGGTATTCCGGGCTGTCCGGTTCCAATCCCAAACGCCCGGCTACCGCAGTACCGGAACTAAGATAGTAGTGAAACAGGGCATACAGGCTTTCCAGATATCTCACCAATGTCTGACTATCGAAAAGCAGGATATTGGCTTTCTCTACGTCATCTTGGATGCTGGCCATAAAGTTTGCGAGATTATCATAACCCGGTATGCTTTGTGCGTCTTCCCGGGGAGTATTCTGTGCGATGATACGGAAGATTTCCGGATGATTTTGGTAATAGGCGATAAAGCGGTCTAAGTAGAGCGAGGTCCCCGCCCGAAGACCGAGATCTGTCAGTTCCTTCAACCAGGACTTGTTTGCCTCCCTGAAATCCTCGCATACTTTTTTGCTGATAGATTCGAATATAGAGGCCTTGCTGGGAAAATGGTGACGGATCAGGCTGTGATAAAAGCCGCCTTCCGCAGCGATCATACGGATGCTGGCCGCTTCATAGGGACATCGGGAAAAGACCGCGCAAGCGGCGGCCAAAACCATTTCCCTTGTAGCGGCCCCATACGGGGATTTTTTCTCGTCCTGTTTTTTCTTCTGAGATAAATTCTTTTTAATTCGCATGGTTATACCTTTCGCGATTTAAAAATGCACAATCGTGCAATTATTTTCTTGACAACCATCAAGCTTTGATTTACTCATTTCTGCACAATCGTGTAATTTTAACCATGGATGAATAAGTTGAGCGCACTTGAACAAAAATCAAAGATTTTGTCAAGGAGCAGCAAATGAACGCGATGAGCCTGACCCTGCCACAGAGACCTGAAGATCAGCTCTTCACGGACATCGCGTCTTTATCCGCCACGCGAGAGCCTTGCACGGTCGTCCACTTGGGTATCAATAATTCAGATGATTTAATCCGAATTTGTAAATCGCCGAAAACAAAATGATAAAAACTGACATAAAAAACGATTCTGAATGCAAAAGTTGTTCAGCTTTAAAACCGGTGGCGTCATGAATATCGGTATGCCGTTTAAACCCATGCTGCCGACCAACCTGACCGAATCCATCACACCGGGCTTTGCCTGGTTGAAACCGGCAATTGACAATAAAAAGAGCCAACCGGAATGAACTCGGACGGTAACGCGTGCCGTCGTCTAAAAGGAGATGATTATGGAGTATCAAAATCTTTTGTTGGAAAAACATGAAGGCGTTGCCGTCGTTACATTGAACCGGCCTGACGTGGGCAATGTCTTGAGTGTCGATCTGATGCGGGAATTGAACATGCTGGCTGATGAACTTCAGTCTGACCTCGAAACCCGTGTCGTTGTTTTTACGGGAGCGGGGAAAAATTTCTGTCTGGGCGCCGACGTGATGGATCCCAAACATCAGGAAAATTCAACAGGTCCCGTTCTGAAAAGGTATCGCGGTTTTTCCATCGGGCCGACGATGATCATGAAACTCAATCAGATTCCCCAGATTACGATTGCCGCCATCAACGGCATTTGTCTTGGCGGAGGAACGTGCATTGCCTCGGCGCTGGATTTTCGCATTGGAGCGGACAATTGCCGGTGCGGATTACCCGAAAACAATTTGGGGATGAATTTGAGCTGGCTTGCCCTTCCCCTGATGGTCAATATTCTCGGTCCGGCCAAAGCGAAACGTTTTGTGATCTTAAGCAAAAAAGAACCCGCCCAAACGCTTTACGATTGGGGGTGGCTGGATGACGTGGTTCCCGCCGGTCAATTGAAGGAACGGGCTATGGAAACGGCGCGGCTGTATGCGGCACAAGCGCCTCTGTCCACCCAAATGATCAAGCGGAGCATCAATACGCTGGTCCAGGCGCTTGATCAGCCGATCATGCATATGGATTCAGAGCAATATATTCTCGCGAGCTTGACGGATGACTTCAAGGAGGGGATCGAGGCTCTGATTCAGAGAAGGCCGCCTGTGTTCAAGGGCAAATGAAATAGAGGCGACGCAACGGAATACGCAAACGGTTTTATGTTTTTTTCAGCGGATACAGAATAATTGCGGGGATGTGAAAATCAGGAAAAATAAATTATCAATTAAATTATTTGATTGCATTCAATACGTAATCTTCCATTCAATCATGAGAAATTCTGTTGCGGGCGCATCTGTCAAGGTTGCTCGCCCGTTTACGCGTGCCTGGATATCTTCTGAATTCTTTGGAAGTTTTCGTATAAAAATATCACAAAATTTTATTGGAGGATTGCTATATGGCTAAAAATCAATTGGTCGATTCCAGGGACGTTCGTTTTGTTTTATATGAAATGCTCGGTGTTGATACGTTAAACAAGAGACTGCCCCAGTATGCCGATTTCGACAAGGACGTCTTTGAAGAAACCATGAACCTTGCTGAAACGATTGCTGTCGAAAAGTTTTATCCGTCAAATGCTCCCTCAGACAAGGAGGGCGCAAAATATGACCCCCGGGAAAAGTCAGTTCATGTGCCGGAAACGACGAAGGATGCCGTCAAGGCGTTTATTGAGGCAGGCTTTGTGACGCTTGCATTGCCCCAGGAGCACGGCGGGACGGGAATGCCCGGTGCAGTTTCAGCGGCATGCCTCGAGTACTTCAGCGCCGGAAATACCTCAGCCCTCATGTATGCCGGGTGCATCATCGGCGCCGCGAACCTGATTATCGAATACGGCACGGAGGAACAGAAAAAATTATATGTTGAAAAGATGCTCGCGGGGGAGTGGGGCGGATCAATGTGCCTCACTGAACCTGATGCTGGTTCTGATGTCGGCGCGCTCAAGACGAAAGCCGTTAAGCAGCCGGACGGCACCTACCGCATAACAGGTCAGAAAATATTCATCACCGCCGGCGAACAGGACATCACTGAAAACATTATTCATCCGGTGCTCGCGCGCATCGAGGGAGACCCGAAAGGAACAAAGGGAATTTCGATATTCATCGTTCCCAAATATCTTGTGAATCCGGACTGGTCACTCGGGAAAAGAAATGACGTTGTGTGCGCCGGTATCGAACACAAAATGGGGATCAAAGCATCCGCGACCTGCACGCTGAGCTTCGGCGACGACGGGGAGTGCGTCGGCTATCTCCTCGGCAAGGAAAGACAGGGAATGAAAATCATGTTCCAGATGATGTACGAGGCAAGGATCCTTACCGGTCTTCAGGCCCAGTCGCTCGCAAGCTCCGCTTACCTGCACGCGGTCACCTACGCGCGTAACAGACTCCAGGGGGCGCATGTCACCGAGATGCTGAATCCCGATGCGGTAAGCGTTCCGATCATCGAACACCCCGACGTGAAAAGAATGCTCCTTTACATGAAAGGTACCGTCGAGGGGATGAGGATGCTTTCGTATTATCTTGCGCACCATGTCGACATCGCGCGCTACCTCGAGGGTGACGAGAAGAAGGAAGCGGAGGCGATTTACGAGATCCTTCTCCCGCTCGTCAAGGCGGGTAACTCCGATGACGCGTGGCTCGTGACTGCCGAAGCCATCCAGACCTACGGCGGATACGGCTTCTGCTCGGATTACCCGGTCGAGCAGTTTGCCCGCGACTGCAAGATTCTCTCGCTCTACGAAGGGACGAACGCGATCCAGTCGCTCGACCTTACCATGCGTAAACTCCTTATGAATCAGGATCAGTATTTTTTCTCCATTCTGAAAAAACGGATTGATGAAACCGTCGCGAAAGCGAAAGGGATTGTCGATGAGAAATACATTTATCTCGTGAGCAGAGGCTTTGCAAAAATCATCGAGATCGTCGAAGGCTTCAAGGGGCACATGTCAACAGGCAAGTACATGCACTTGTTTATGAACGCGACCGTGTTTCAGCAGTGCCTCTACCAGGTCGTTCTCGCGTGGCTGCATCTCTGGAGCCTCACGCTGACGATCCCCAAAATGAAGGGACTTCTCGGTGACACCAAAGGCGAAGAGCGCAACAGGATTATAAACGAGAACCAGGAAGCGGCATACTACAACGGCCGCGTGCTTTCATCGCAGTTTTACATCGGCGCCGAGTTTCCGAAATTCTTCGGCAGGGCGGAGTGCATTCTCGGGGGTGAAGCGGCGGTCATCAAGGCAACGGCGCCATGTTTCACCGGCGCTCTGGATGAATGACAGCCTTTGAGAGTTGCGGTATTTCGCGGTTGATCGCGCCGGGCGGCGGTACGGATTCCAAGGCATGTTGCCTTAGGCATTAGGCCCTTCTTTACAATGAGGTGATGATTTACGGGTCGTTAATTTTAGTAAAAAATAACTATAAAAAGGAGGAAATACAAATGAAATTGATTCCAAGGATACTCGCTGTTTTAATCATGGTAACAGCAATAACATTCTCGGTTCAAGGCGAAATTGTCCAGAAACCTTTTGGTGGCTCTCCCTGGACCCCCTTTC
This sequence comes from Smithella sp., assembly GCA_030018675.1. Taxonomy (GTDB): domain Bacteria; phylum Desulfobacterota; class Syntrophia; order Syntrophales; family Smithellaceae; genus Smithella. The sequence continues at coordinate 12,291 of JASEHT010000029.1, read as the reverse complement.
CAGGGGACTTTCCTCTGATTCCAGCCCTCCCTGATACTTTTTCCCGTTATGACACTTTCGTATTCAAGCAGCATACCGGAGATTTTGATTACCTAAAGATAACCGGAAAATTTCCCCATTCGCGATATTTTAGTTTTAACCTTACTGATTTCATCATGGGGAATGCTATATCAGCGATCGCGGATATTGAAATCGAAGCGGATCCCGGCCACACCAATCCCTTCGATCCGGCCCTCAGCCGCGACGCAATTCACCGCAGCTTCACACTTTACCTAGTAAAAGACGGAGTAACTCCTCCCAGGGGCGCCATCAATGTCATGCTGCTTCCACCTGACGTGGAAACTCTTGGCTTTTTTACACGCGTATTCCGTCCGGACCGGGGTTACAACAGCCTCGGCGGGGTTGATTTGCCCAGGATAGAAGCTCTTAAAGCGGACGGCTCTTCTGCGGAAATTCCCGAATTCGGCCTGGATGCCCAAGCATTGCTTCGGATGGCGCCCCTGTTCATTCTCAATAAGGAACTCTTAGAGGCCCATAGGGTGGCCCGCCAGTTTGCCGGAGATCTTGTCACCTTCTACCAGGCTTCGTGCACGAACCTTTTCCCCAATGTCCACAACAAATATCTCACATCTTACCTTCCTGAGGATTATATCAACAAGGTTGCGGTGATCACGCTCACCCCTCCCACGACAGAAGATACCTACACGGGCGGGCCATTCGTCGGCAATAAGGATGTGCGCTACTGGTCTGTCTGTATGTGCGGCCTGGGCGAGACACGCACGTCGAACTGTCTTGCTGACGACCAGATCCGAAAAAACCATGATGGCACGGCAACTGTAATCATTGCGCCCCTGTATCTGAAAGGCGCTATTGAAGCCAAGGGATTCAATTTCTTAAGGTGGGGCGCTCTGTACAAGCCCATTATGCTTTATCGCCAGATGCTGGCGAACGATGACTTCGAGGGCCGTATCAAAGACAATGTGATCCCCATTGACCGCGTTCTCGCTCCGGAAGACCAAACCCAGGCGTATTTCGACGCGCACGCTGCCCAGAATTTTATGGGCGAATACGCTCCGGCAGGAAGAGTTTTCACCATCTTGAATTTCCAACGCTGGCTGCGCAAACAATAGCTTCGATCTTAATAAGGCGAGGTGATCTTATGAAAAAGCATCTGACGAAATATATGCTGATGCTCATTGCGTGCGTGGGTGTTCTTGCCGCTCCGCTCTGTCACGCAGGAATTTTGGATGCGTGGCGGGCGAATGATTTCTGCCGTAAAGCGGTTGGAACCAGCGAGGGCCGGGTCATAGGGAAAGCCGGACAAAGCGCCGATGGCTTGTATACCTGCGCCTATAAGGGAATTCCATATGCAGCACCGCCCATAGGTGAATTACGGTGGGCTCCTCCCCGGGAACCGGCCAGGCGATCAGGCGTTTTGTATGCCTACAACTATTCAGATGACTGTCTCCAGTGCAGAATTATAAGCGACGTCTTCCCTAAATCAAGCTCCAAGACTCAAAGTGAAGACTGCCTGTACCTGAACATCTGGCGTCCGGCAAAAGCCGGCACGTTTCCTGTCATGGTCTGGATTCATGGCGGTGCTCTTATTTTTGGATCCGGCGCTAACCCTATTTATGACGGAACAGATCTGTCGACAAGGCAGGATGTTGTCGTCGTGACCATCAATTACAGACTCGGGTCCCTGGGTTTTCTGTCGCATGAGGCCCTAGTGGATGAAAGTGACGGTTACGGCGGCGGCAGTGCTGGCAATTACGGGCTTCTGGATCAGATCGCTGCCCTTAAGTGGGTACAAAACAATATCGCCGCTTTTGGAGGAAATCCGGATAATGTGACTATTTTCGGCGAATCGGCCGGCGCCTGGAGTGTCTTTACGCTGATGTCCAGTCCGCTTGCAAAGGGACTGTTTCACAAGGCGATTGCACAGAGCGGAAGCACGGATGCTTCCTATCCCAGCGATGAAGCCTTTGCTACGGGAGAAAGGTTTGCCGCACTGGTCGGTTGTGACAACAAGGATGCGAAGAGATGTCTGCGTTCCAGACCAGCTCAGTTGCTTTTAGCCGCTGACGTCCTGATGCTCAGTCCCACCCTAAAGGTTTTAGACGGGATAATCACGGGACCTCTTTCTTTAAATGTAAAAGACAAACTCTATGAGACACTTGACAAACTGGAATCCAAAAGCTTCGCTTTTCTCCCGCGCGAGGATGGCGCCATTCTTCCCGCACAACCTTTTGAGGTTATCCGTTCAGGCAAACACCATCCCGTGCCGGTGATGGCGGGCTCCAATCTCAGGGATCCCCGCTTTTTGGTGGAATCCACCCATGAAACCCTTGACAAGATGTCTGCTGCTCAACAGGAAGACGTCTTCTATTACCGCTTTGATTATGATGATCACTATCTGGGCTGGCTTGTCGGAGGATTTCACAGTGTTGAAATACCTTTTGTATTCAATATGTTGCCTGAAGCTGATCTTCTGTATGGTACGGTTAATCTGTATGGCCCGTTTCAGCAGCTGCGGGCCAGGCCTCTTGTAAACGCCGTGCAGGGTTACTGGGGCAATTTTGCGTGGAGCGGAAATCCCAATGGCGTGGATCATACCGGAAGGCGTTTGGAGTACTGGCCGGCCTTCAATCCTTACAGTGGAAAGCACCGAATGGTTTTGGACTTACCGCTATATTTAACATCGGATACAAATTGAAATAACGCAAAACCAATAAAGGAGAAAAATAAATGAATTTAAGAAAAAGACATTTTTCCATTTCTCTCATCGTAATGGTGTCGTTTATTGCGTCCGCAAGCCTTTCGCTCAGCAGTCAGGCCTTTACCGCCCGTACCTATTCGCCCGACGGCAAAGGGTATCTTGACTATATTATCACCGATACGGGGCATGCACAGCCTTTGCTTCATCTGGAAGGCACCGGATATGAAATGGGCTTTCAGCACGGGTATCTGATGGGAGAGGCGGCCGCGGATGTTGCGTCCGATGAGTTTTTCCACCATATCATCCAGAGTAATTTGTCAAGGTTAGGGAAATTAGGTGAAATAATTGAGGATTTGGTTATGACGGATGTCGAGAAGCGGTTAGGGTTGAAGGTTTCGAATTCCGGAATGAAACCTGTCGACTTTATAATGGCTGCTTTAAAAACCTTTGCGAAACAAAATGAAAAATATATTCCCAAGGAATATCTCGATGAAATGCGCGGCATTGTTGACGGCGCCAGAGCGACAGGAGTTGATCTGACGTATGAGAATGTTTTGCTTCTCAATGTTGGTTTTGACGTGTTTTTAAGCATTGTGTATCGTGTTGGCACCCCTTTGCTGAATGCTGCTGATAAAGCAGGCACTCTTATCAATGGTCTTGAGCTTTCATGTAACGCCTTTGTGATGGACGGCAAAGCCACCATTGGCGACAGCCTCTATCTGGGCAGAGACTTCATGTTCGGCGGGCCGGGCCTTGTCGACAATCCGGTTATTTTTGAAATCTACGGTAAAGGCAGGAACCGGTTCGTCAATGTTGGTGTCGCCGGAATGGCGGGGGTCATCGCCGCCATGAATGAAAAAGGTTTGGGCATCGGTATCGACATGGTTCCGTCCATCGATTGCACGCCGACCGATGTCGGAATGGGTTCGGCGTTTACCGCCCGTGAGGTCATGGCAAAGGCCAATGAATTAAGCCAGGGCGTTTCAATAATTAAAAACTCCAAGCGGGGCGTTTCCTGGTTGTATATTGTCGCGGACGGTAAGGGAGCCGAGCGCGGCGGCGTATCGGTGGAAGTGTCGGCGAAGTATGTTTCTACCAGGGGCATGAAATATGTAGAAAACACGTGGCTGCAAAGACTTTTAAGGACGCCTGTCCGCCAGCAGGAAAAATACCCCGATGTCCTGATTCAAACAAATCATTATATGTTGCCGAATATGTACGCCAACTATCCATTGCACTACGTAGACCGGGATTCAATGCATCGTTATGACAGAATGATCGAGATATTGAATGACCCCAGTCATCCCCTGGGCGGATACGGAACCTATGACTTCGACAAAGCATTCGATTATAATAACTGGATGTATTTGACCGGAGAATACAATGAAACTCCGCAGAGTAAAGTCAACGCGAGTACAACCCTGTTTGATCTTACCAACCTGAGATTCAAGACCCTTTGCGGACCGACATTTGGTCATGGCGTGACAGAATACGACTGGCGTGACAGAAGATAAAAAGCGGGGCAAACGTCCCTGGCTGAAAAGAAGGGCGGTGGTATTGTGAATGCCCAAAGCGCCAGCATTGGTGATTGGAAAAAATTCAAAGTGTTTTTTCACTACGAACCATAACATCTTTTCTCCTAGCAAGTATAACGGACATCTCCTTCGGGAGGTGTCCGTTATACGATCAAAGCAAATTCTTGTTCTTGAGGTAAAAACTATGCCCGCCAGTATTCTCATCATCGGCAACGCTGATGTCTGCGCCGCATACGCCAAGGCCATGGTGAATGCGGGGAGCAAGGTCGAATTGTCGGTTCGCGACCGGGAAAGTGTCAACGCTAAGATGCCCCGCACCCTTTACCGCTATTGTGTTGCTTTATAGATCTATAACGGTTACAATTAACAAAAATCTGCTTTCCGTCGTCAGTAATTTTCGGGGAGGTTTCGATATGAATGTAAAAGGAAGTTTTTTTGTTTCAGCAAAAGCAATTATGACTGAAGTTTTTGGTCAAGACCTCTGGAATATCTTTATGACCAAGCTGGTAGAAAAGGACAATTATTTCAAAAACGTGATTATGTCCGTTAGCCTCGTTCCGGTGGAAAAATTAATCGTTTTTTTTGACGAGATGTGCAGGGAATTCTTCAACAACGACAAAATGCAATACGTGACGTTCGGGCGGTCAGGCGCGAAAGATGCTCTGTCGCCGGGAGGTGTGTATCAATCTTATCTCCTCAACAAAGATATAAAGCAGTTCGTCGAATTTGTGCTGCCTAAACTCTGGTCAACTTATTATGACGGAGGTGGACTGACCACATGGCTTGAAAACAATATCGTGCATATCAAAATCACCGGGGTTCCGGTCAAATATGTTTATTTCGAGCACCTGGTGATGGGTTACTTTCAGCAGGCGCTCAAGGTTTTTGGGAAGAAATCTGTTGTAAAAAAGGTCCGGAGTCTTTCATCGGGCGATGATGATCTTTATTTCCAATTTCAACTGAAGGACGCTTGACCACAAAATATAAAGATAAGAAAAGTGGTAAGAACAAACTTGTATTGAAAAAGGATAACGCATTGAAAAAAAACGAGGCTATGTCGGCAGGTCAGAAAGACGATAGAGAAGTACCTAAAATATTTTAATAATATTCGTGATGGCTAGTAAGTTACGGCATTTTAATTTCAACTTAATATCGAAAATTAGGGCTTTTTTCATTGAGAGACTCAAATTTCAAAAACGAAGTGTATTGAAATTTGTAAGTCGAATCCCGACTTTGTCGGGACCAAGCGGAGGGTATGATACCCCGCCCCTTAGGGCGGAATTAGGGTCCAGTTCCGATAGCTATCGGAATTGCCTTGGGGTTCATATCCGTGATTAAAATTTTGTGATCATCAGTCTTTAAGAGTATACTGGAAATATATATCATTATCGCCCTTTGAAAGACTGCTGATCTGTTTCGCGACAGTTTTCCGCCCAAACACCCTGATGGCCTTCTGAAAGTAACCTAGAAGGGTTTGCTCGAAGTAATAATGTTTGAAATCAACACCGGTGACTTTGAAATGAATGATGTTGTTTTCAAGCCATGTGGTACATACACCCCCATCAAAATAAGTTGTCCACAGCTTAGGTAGGGCAAAATCGACGAACTGTTTTAAATCCTTAGAAAGCAGATAAGATTTGTAAGGACCGTCCGGCGCCAGGGCATATTTAGCGCCTACTTTCCCGAACATCATGTATTGACTGTAGTCGCCGTTGAAGAATTCCTTACACATCTCGTCAAAAATAACGACTAATTTTTCCACCGGAATGAGGGTAATGGACATAATCACATTTTTGAAATAATTGTCCTTCTCTGCCAGTTTGATCATAAAGGAATCCCAGCGTTCCTGCCCGAAAACTTCAGCCATAGCGGTCTTTGTTGTCACATAAAAAGTGCCCTTGATTTTCATATCGAACCCTCCCCAAAATGCCTTCCTGGATTCAATTAATTATTGATTGATAAGAGCTTCCTACTGGTAGCAGTATAAGAAACGGTCTCTTGTGTGTCAAGATGATTTCGGGGACGAGAGGTAGGGGATGGAGATGGTGGCGGGTTCAGGCTTTAAACTTAGTTTGCTCGCGGAGGGTGGGGTTATCCCGGCGGTCCCGGCCCAATTTTTCTATCAGATGAGAAAGACCCTTATTCAGGATGCTCCGGTTGCTCGCTGCCAAAATTCACTAGTGCTTTGCAATTTTCTTCCAATAGTTTTCCCGGGGAATGCAAAATATTACAAACTTCTTCCGGGCCATTGATGATAGAGGTCACGGCTTCATCAAGCGATATAAGTCCGTTGCGGCACAAAGTCAAAATTTTTGTAAAAGCACCGCCAAGGTGTCCCCTAGATCCCATTATCGAAATTGCGTTGGTGATCATGTGGTCTATTGCGTCCAATAAAAGGGGCTCGCCGCTCCTGCCTAGGATAGCGACACGTCCGTTAGCTTTCAATCTGCGAACTACCCTGTTAATATTATTCATATTCCCGGATGCCTCTATCACCACATCAACAGAGGATGGGCCGCAATCAAAGAAGTCATCAACATCGTAGATTTCATCGCTCCATTTTTCCGCCAGTTTTCGCCGGAACAAAACAGGTTCAATTACATACACCCGTGCCGCCCCGAAAATAACCTTACTCAACATTGCGGCAAACAGGCCAATTGGGCCTGCACCAAAGATAGCAACAACGTCTCCCGCTTTTAGTTGCATGTTCTGGCAGGCCACGTAAGCGACACTTGCCGGTTCCACACAAGCCGCGGCTCGACGCCCTTTTTCGTTTCTGGCCATATCACTGACATCGTGGGTAAGCATGGACGGGACATCAACAATATCGCCAAAAAGGCCGTCTTTCTGTAATCCAAGGAGTAGTGCGTGACGGCATTGGTTGAAGTCACCCCTTCTGCATTCATCGCAGTAATGGCAGACAATGATCGATTCAAATGTCACGCATGCACCGGGTTGAACGTGTCTAACGTGCGAGCCGACTTCCAGTACTCTGCCGATTCCCTCGTGACCTATGACTCGACCTTCGGCACTAATTTGAGCGGGCGCCGAACATCTTATATAACCTGTGTCCGGATGTGCTGTTGCCAGATGAATATCCGTTCCGCATACGCCCGCGTAGAGCATTTTTACTCGTACTTCGTCCGGACGAAGCGCCGCTAAAGTTCGGGTTTCCAATAATATCCGTGGATTTTTGTATATCTGGTTAGGTCCCGGCCGGACAATGCCTGTTACAGGATCATTATCCGCGTGAATTACAACAACTCTGGTTTTCACAAATAGTCACTCCACATTTTAAAGTTTAAGTTCCAGCAGTGTTTGCGGTGTCGGCAAGAGCTGTTTAGAGCCTACAAATGTCAATCCGGCGGCTTTTGCCATTGCCTCATATTCCGCACAAGTATAAGCATCGCCATGCGGAGTTGTGGCCAACATTAAAAAAGCGAATGCCGCCTGTTCCGGCGGTGATACGCGGTTTTCATTGGGGACAATATCGATAACAAACACAACCCCGTTTCCGGAGAGCGCATCCTTTGCCTTGCCGAGCAGCTGAACGCATTTGTCCTGGTCGAAATGATGCAGTATATTCGGCAGCAAGATAAGATCATATTGATCGCCCCAGTCAACATCGAAAGCGTTGCCGCTCGTTGCCTGATAGCGGTCTTTCAACCCCACCAACTCAGCATTATTTTTTGCGATATCCAAAACGTTGGCCCAGTCAATAGCCGTCACCACGGCTTCTTTAACAGCAACCGCCACCTCTATGCCGTAAAGTCCGTGTCCGGCCGCTACATCCAATACTTTGCGCGGCTTCATGGATTTTCTCGTCATATATGCCGCAGTGCGCTTGGCGGTCATAGCGGCGAAAGGAGTCATCGCCCGGGCGAATTTTACCCAGACAGGATTATCCGGCGATACGCTGGTCAATCCGCAAGCGCCTCCAGCCATAATATAAGATACCGGATCGTTCATGATTTGTGAGACAATTTCCGGCGCCACGTAGAAATCAATAACATCTGACAGGCAATGAGGAGATTTCCGGTCAAGAAATCTCTTTGCCTCCGCTGAAAGAAAATAGAGGGATGCGTCTTTTTCCAGCAGACCGAGCACGCAGAGGAAGTCGCAAAGTATGCGTATGCCGCGCGGCGATGCGCCCGTGATTCCTGCAATGCTCTCCGCGCTCAGACGCTGATCGCCGATGCTGGTAAAAATATCGAGCTTTACCGCGGCTTGCAGTGCGGCTGTTTTCTGGTATGCCAAACTGATATCATACACCGGATTGTTTGATATTTGATTCGTCATTAATTAATAAACCCTTGTATTATTTTGACTAAATCATATGAATAATCTTTTTCCCAGGAAGTATGATGCCCTCGGTATATATTTATATAATTCATGTTTTTGGTGATTCGTCGCCACGCTTTGCCTCTATATGCCAAAGCAATATATAAAAGTGGTAGATTAAGGGGAAGCGGTTTATAATGAAAAAGCACATTATTATAATGATTCATTATAGCCTTCACCTCTTCTGTTTCTTCGTTATCTTTATCTTTTTTATGAATGAGATTGTTAATGTTATCATCGAGATAATATCTTAACACCAGTAGTTTCTGGTGCCATGTTTTATGAAAAAAGAAATAACTGCGGCGCCATATATCTTTAGATCTGCCATCCGCTTTTACCAACTTTTTCCATATCTTGATAAGGTGATTGTGGCGCCTGCTTTTATGAAAAGCGGTAAGACGCATGAATAAGTCAGCGGTTGCCAAAGTAAGTTGCGCTGATCTCCGAACTGACATTATTGTGGGGTCGATCATTATCACGGCTTTAACTTTTTGACCCATTAAAATCAGTTGCCTGGCTGCTTCGAACGCAACCAACGCCCCGTTGCACCGCCCAATTAAAATATATGGCCCGTCCGGTTGTTTTTCAATAACGTACCGCAATCTTTCTTTTGCCATTTCTTCTATTGTGTCTGGCATCCTTCCTTCACGGGGTAGATGGGGTGATATGGCATGTATTAGGTAAGCACTGCCGAACATTTCGGATAAAGTTCTAGTGATGTTTCCCCCTCCGGATAGTAATTCACCATGAAAAAAATGAATAATTATACCATTTGCAGGGCCGGCAAGTAATGATACTCGAGTCTCAAAATTATCCGTTTCTATAACTTTGGACAACAGCCGGACAGTACCTGTTTCGAATATTATTGATGTAGGCAGAGATTTTTCTGTCAGTTGTTCAATTTCTAACAATACCTGAGTTGCGAGCAAAGAATCTCCGCCGCACTCGAAAAAATCGTCATCAACCGTCAAATCATCTTTTCCTAACGCGCGTTGCCAAATATTCAAAATTTCCTTTTCTAAGGCAGCGATACTCATGTCACCCTGTTCCTTATCGTTCATTCATAAAGATCTCTTAGTTTTCTGCGCAGAGCCTTGCCGCCAAGCCCTTTGGGAATACTTTCCATAAAATGAACCCGCCGCGGAATTTTGTTCCAGGACACCTGCGCGCTCATGAATCGGCGAAATTCATCAGGAGGCAGATTTGCTCCCGGCCGCAACACCACGGCAAGGCCCACATCTTCGCCCAGACGCTGGTGCGGTACGGCAAAAGCCACGGCTTCCGTGACGGCCGGATGCTTAAGAATAACGGTTTCGACTTCCACCGGCGAGATCTTTTCGCCGCCGCGATTAATGAGTTCATTGATTCTACCATGCAAAGTTAGGAAGCCTTCTTCGTCCAAACTGCCAATGTCTCCTGTATGAAACCAGCCATCGGAAAAAGCCGTCTCATTCAATTCCTGGCCGTTTAAGTAGCCCCTAATGACATTCGGACCGCAAACCAGAATTTCGCCTTTATCGCCGGGGGACACTTTATTTCCATCGCGCCCGGCAATCATCACGGTTCCAGATGGCGGAATTCCCACCGTGCCCGCTTTGCAAAGGCCCGGCGACTGCAGATTGGTGGAAATCTGACTGGCCTCCGTCATGCCGTAGTGTTCAAGAACAGGAATTCCCAGAGCCTGTTTGAGGTTTAACCGTACACTCTCTGGAAGCGGTGCTCCACCGGAACCAATCAGCCGGAGATGATGTTTAACGCCCGATGCCGTAGCTAATTTTTCCGCAATCGCCAAATGAATAGTAGGCGATGTTGAATACCAAGTTGGACTTAATGTTTCAAGCCATTCGAAAATGTTAACATCAGTCAGGTTCAAGGGAAAGGCCACACTTCCACCAGAAAGCAGCGGCGCCAGTATCGTGAATGTCAACCCATGGCTGTAATATGGAGGTGCGACGCTCAGGCAACGGTCTTTTTTGTCTAGATTGAACCAAGAGGCGGCATTTTTTGCCGCGGCGAGCAAAGCGCCATGATGGCATGGCACTAACTTTGGTTCCGCCGTAGTGCCGGAGGTTTGAAATATGATGGCTACATCATTCGATTGATCATTACCGATTTTAATTTTATTGGGAATATGAGGTACGGACATTAGAAATAAAAGGTCGCTATTATCTTTTCGCGTAAGTTCGATTACAGGCATGCCATGTTTTGCCGCTACAACTCTGGTAGGGGTATTTTCGTTGGCTAGCACGCAAATTGCGTCCACATTTAGAAGGGTGAGGCGTAATTCAATTTCTGCAGCCGCCAGATTCTGGTCCAAGGGAACAGCAGTTGCATAACACGCAACCGATACAATTGCCAATGCCGCAGACGCTGCTTCTTTCACGGCAATCGCGATTCGAGCGGATCTCCCGAAGCCTGTCTTGTGTAACGTATAACCAACGTGGTCGATTTGCCAAATCAGTTGGGAATATGAGAGTGAGTTGTATTTTGAAGAAACAAGAACAGTAAATGAAGGATCTGTAAAAGCATGGTGTCTAATTATTTCTTCAATACTATGGTTTTGTGCAAAAATATCCATTTGAATTTTATTTCACGCTATAAAAATTAATTCAACAATATTTTTTTCATGTAATTATATTTCTTTCATTTAATAAGATAAAAGCTGGTGAAGATTGAAGGCCGCAACCCTAGGATCGAGGAACCAAGTATAATATTTATGTAAAAATTATTAGACTCATATTCTTCCTCAAAAATTATAGATATAAATTCTTAAAATAACCACTGTATTTAAGTTAGCAAATTAATATGTTGCCGTCTGTCATGATTTTATATGGATTAGCGGCAGGGTCCGATGGCGGCGGCGGGTTTTGCCTTTAAGCTGCGTTTGCTCGGATTGGGTTACCCCGGCCGCCCCGCCCCAATTTATCCTTAATGTTTTAAAAATTATCTTCCGGTTCGAGAATACACGGGATGGCGCAGTCTGTTTTTGCCTCTTTTCTTTTTCCGCGAGCCATCCCGAGAAAGTCAGGACTATAATAGCCATAGTACCTTACCATCTGCTCACCCCGGTTCGTGATACGCGAACACGTACGCCAGCCATTCCAGGGCGGAAAATGTCTTTTGACCGTTGCCGTCTTTGGATCGATAAGCCACTGTCCCTTCCTGCTCCAGGTACTTTATGCGTTTCGCGAGAAGGATGGATTTAGGGATGCTATAAGCCATAATGCTAGGAGAAGAATTATAGCAGGCATAATGAATAAGCGATAAAGCCATTGCGCTCATTGTGGCTATATGTTAAGGAAATCAGCACTATTTACCGGCCCGGAGAGATTTTGAAAATGAAGTACGCACCGCAAGTTATCGAAGAGAAATGGCAAAAAAAATGGGAGGATGAAAAATCCTTTAAAGTCACCGAAGACCCGCAAAAGAAAAAATATTATCTGCTGGAGATGTTTCCTTATCCTTCCGGCAAAATTCATATCGGCCATGTCCGCAATTACACCATCGGCGATGTCGTCGCCCGTTACAAACGCATGAAGGGTTTCAATGTTCTGCATCCGATCGGCTGGGATTCCTTCGGCATGCCTGCGGAAAACGCGGCTATCGAGCATAAGATTCATCCCGCGAAATGGACGAACGAAAATATCAATCACATGAAAAAACAGCTCAAGCGCATGGGCTTCAGCTACGACTGGG
>JASEHT010000299.1 GCA_030018675.1 Smithella sp. | reverse complement strand
ACATCCGTTTTTACGCGGGAAAAATTTCATATCGACCCGAAAATCATCCAAAAAGCGCAGGAAAAATATGGTCAGGAAGCAAAAACACGTCTTGTTTCATGGCAGGAACTCATTAACACTGATTTTTTGTCAGACAGAGAAAAACTTGAAAAGGTAAACTCTTTTTTCAATAAGAATACTTCCTTTGTCAATGATATGGACCTCTATGGCGTAAAAGATTACTGGGCGACGCCGATAGAGTTTCTCTCCAGAGGTGCCGGTGACTGCGAAGATTATGCAATTGCCAAATATTTCAGTCTGAAAATGATGGGAATTGCAGAGGAAAAACTGAGAATCGCCTATGTAAAAGCCTTGCAACAAAATATGTTTCATATGGTTATGGTATATTACAGTAATCCTACCGCAGAACCTTTGATCCTCGATAATCTTATTGATACCATAACACCGGCATCGGCAAGAAAGGATCTTTTACCTATATTTACTTTTAACGGCGCGGGATTATGGCTCGCCCATGACCGCGGACAGGGAAAGCTGGCCGGAAAAAGCAGCCGGCTGACCGCTTGGAATGATCTTCTGCAAAGAATGGCAGAAGCCGGAATTTAATATTGATTAGGAGGCACTCAATGACTCTTTACAGACAACTTGTAATTTTTACGGTGTCATTATTTTTGATACTTTTTGCGGGAACATGGTTTGCCAAGTTCGAGAGCACGAGGTCATTTCTGACGGATCAACTGGAATCGCACGCTCAAGATACAGCCAGTTCTCTGGGCTTGGCCATTTCACAATATCCGGATGATATGATCAGCAAGGAAACCATGATTAATGCAATTTTCGACCGAGGGTATTACGAAACAATCAGGTTTATGGACCCCCATGGCAAGGTTTTATTGGAAAGACACCGGAATGTCATCATTGAAGGAGTGCCTTCATGGTTTATCAATATGGTCCCTTTAAAAGTACCGGAAGCCAATGCCTACATTACATCCGGATGGCGTCAAGCCGGAACCATTTACGTGAAAAGCCATGCCGGATACGCTTATAGCAGTCTCTGGCGGGATCTTAAACATACCACATTGCTTTTTGTCATTTGTGGAATTCTGATATTGATTGCGGGGGGGGTCGGTTTGCGCATGCTGCTTCGTCCTCTGGTTTTAGTGGAACAACAGGCGGAAGCTTTATGCAGAAAAGAATATGAAATCCAGACAAAAATTCCGCGCACAAGAGAATTGAGACGGGTTGTTCAGGTGATGAACCGAATGACGGAAAAGGTCAAAGAAATGTTTTCCGAACAAGTTATTCAGGCGGAAGCCCTACGCGACCGAGCTTATAATGATCCATTAACCGGCATCGGCAACCGCCGCTATTTTGAAAGCCAGGCGACAGCCTATCTTGATAACAACGACAATGTCATCAAAGGCATCTTAATGCTCATCCGCATCCATGATCTGGAAATTTTAAATGAACAAAGAGGCTTTATGGTTGCCGATGAATTGCTGAAAAGAGTTGCCGCATCCCTACAGGAAATTGCCGCAAAGCTCGCCGGTGCCGTTTTAGCCCGTCTTTCGGGAAGCGATTTCGTTTTGTTCCTGCCGGAATATCCATCCTCTGAGGCGAATCAACTTTCCTCTGAAGTGGGCAACAACTTAAGCAATCTTGCGTCCGCAAACATGACCGCCACGGAAAACGTTTCCAGTATCGGTACCTGTGCCTTCGACCGATCTGTAACATTCGGGGAACTTCTGGCGGAAGCGGATCTGGCGTTGGCAGCAGCCACACAAGCAGGCGCAAACACCTGGCATGTCCGGACTGTTGAAGAGAAAGACGTCAAGGCTCCCGTAGGACAAATTCAATGGAAAGAAACCCTGGAAAAAATTCTGCAGAACCGTCGGATAGCCCTGTTCAGCCAAAGTGTGGTTCAGATAAACGACAGAAGAGTGATATTGCATAAAGAAATATTCACCCGAATCATCATGGAACAGGGGGAACTCATTAATGCCGCCGTATTTATCCCTATTGCTGAGCGTCTCAAACTGATTTCATCGCTTGATCGTATGATTATCGAAGAAGTGATAAAATTGGACAGACATCAACTGGGCGCGGACACCGTCGCCGTCAATTTATCTTCATCTTCGCTGCGAGATGAATCGTTCATGGCTTGGATCAAAAAAATGCTGACAGATTTACCTGCTCATTCACCGCGTATTATTTTTGAAATGTCCGAATTCGGGGCAGTGCAAAATGAGGACCTGGTAAAATCATTTGCCGCGTTGATTCGTCCATTCGGACATAAACTGGGGCTGGATCACTACGGCCAGAACTGCGGCAATTTGAAATATCTTCAGTCCCTGCGTCCGGATTACGTAAAAATCGACCGTGCATACACCGGAGAATTAAAGGATGAAGAAAGCGACAGCCGCTTCTTTATCAGTTCGCTTTGCAGTGTCGCCCACAGTATCGACGTGATCGTTATTGCCGAAGGCGTCGAAACGGAAAACCAAATTAAGATTTTGCAGGAATTGAATATTGACGCGGTGCAGGGATATATTATTG
>JASEHT010000298.1 GCA_030018675.1 Smithella sp. | reverse complement strand
AAAAAGGTTTCAGCCTCGGGCGTTCCTATTCTCAGGCAACGGCAAGCGGCTGGATTATGCCCGGTTTGATGCTGGGTCTTTTCTTTTTGCTGACGTTCCAGGTGTCCTTTGCTGAAGGCGGGCCCATCTTTTTCAGCGCGAAAGGCCCCGGCTCTATGCACGCACCTTTGCTAATCAGCATTGCGGCTGGACTGATTATCGGTGCTCTTGCCCAGCGCAGCCGTTTTTGCACAATGGGCGCACTAAGAGATTTGATGCTGACCAGAGATTTTCATTTATTCAGCGGTGTGATTGCGCTATTGGTTTTCGCTTTTGCCACCAACCTGATTTTAGGTCAGTTCAAAGCCGGTTTTGAAGGCCAGCCCATAGCTCACACAAATCATCTGTGGAACTTTTTGGGAATGTCGCTTTCCGGTCTGGCCTTCGCTTTAGCAGGCGGGTGTCCCGGCAGACAGCTTTTTCTTTCCGGAGAAGGCGATGCCGATGCCGGTATTTTTGTGCTGGGAATGATTGTCGGCGCAGGCATTTCACATACGTTTGCCATGGCCAGTTCGCCTAAGGGCGTCGCGGCTTTCGGGCCAATCGGTGTAATCGTCGGCTTGATATTCTGTATGATTATCGGCTTTACGATGATGCAGAGAGCGAAATAACCTTTAAAATAATTATCAAATCAGGGATTTTAAACGAATGTTTTTCAGCAAAAAAAATAAAAACGTTTTTGAAGGTGGCGGACTTGTTCTTTTTCAGGCCGTTGATGAAGCGATATTGGCGGAAAAGATTCTCAAGGCCGAAAACTACGAAGTTAAATTGGTCGCTCCACCGCCCGGGCTGCGCAAAGGGTGCGACCTCGCCGTGGAGATTAATATTGCCGAAAAGCCGGGGATAGAAAGATTGCTCCAGAGCAAGGACGCGCATTTTCTGGAAATTTTGCCGTTGAAAGGGGCGGGAGAGCTTCTTGATGTCGTCAAGACCAGGGATTTCGGCGATTCCCTGATGGTCAAGGCCGGAAACATGAAACTGACCTTTGATAAAAACACGGGGGTGATTCTGAATATCTCGGGAGGCGGGTGTCCGGACATTCCTTTTCTGCACATCAGCTTGGTGGATAAGAAACTGACGGAGGTATCGCGGCCGAAAGAAATGGGCTACACGCTTTGCGCGCTGATGCTGGATCGGGCGTTCTCCGAAGCTCTGGAACTCTGGAACAGGAAGGGGAACTGACATGTTGCTTATTTGCGGAACGATTCCTCAGGAAAATCCGGCGCTCATCAAAGGCGAGGCTGTCTTTGATAAGGAAAAACTTTTTATTCAAGATTTGGAGATCCCCTGTACGCAGGGAACGGCTGCTCTCATCAGCGCGGCCTGTGTGACGTCCCGGCATCTTAATGGAACGAACCCCCATGTTGTTTTGGCCGGCGACATCGGTCACGGCAACGGAAGCCGACTTCTTTATGATTATCTCATTCAAAATCTTGCGACCATACATCCGGATATCCTGCTGATGCATTATATTCTTCCGGTCATGGGGCTGATGAAGAAGGTACATGCCGCGGCGTCGCAAGGAAAAAAAATGCCGGTGATGATGGCAGACGCGTCTTCGATGTACGCGGCCAAAGCGGCAGGGCTGGCGCCAAAGTTTGATATTTTTACGCCGGATGCCTGCGAGATGGCTTTTCTGGCCGATCCGGAAGCCATTCATCCCGCGTATATCAGCCATCATTTGTTCAGCGCGGAAATAGCCCTGGTGCCGGAACTCATTAAAACGGCTTATCAACAAAAAAGCGCGGCAAAGACATTGATTGTCAAGGGGTCGACGGATCATGTCGTCGAAAACGGTAAAATTACTTTTACGATTTCGGAGCCGGACTTACCGGCGCTGGAAGCTATCGGTGGAACCGGAGACACCATCAGCGGCATGGTCGGCGCGATGATTGATGCGGGACTTTCGCATCATGACGCGGCGGTTGCAGCGCTCAAGGCGAACCGCATCGCCGGCGAAATTGCGCAGGCGACGCCCGCCACGAAAATCAGACAGGTCATCTCCGCGATTCCCGAAGCATTAAAGAATATTTTATAATTAAACATGAAAGGATGGATATTATGACAGAAGTAGATGCAAGAGGATTGAGTTGTCCGATTCCTGTTGTCAAAACAAAACAGGCCATGGAAAGTAATCCCAAGGATGACATTACGGTCATGGTGGATAGCAACGTCGCCAAGGAAAATGTCACCAGACTGGCGGAATCGAAAAAATATTCTGTCAATACACAGACAACTGCTCAGAAAGAATACAAGCTGATTTTAAAACCTTCCGCCTGATATTTTGCGACAAAACATAAAGCCAGAACAATTTACCCCTGAACATTGAAGTGATGTTCAGGGGTAAATAAATTTATTCTTAACGGCTGCAATAATGTCATCTTCTAAATTTCCTCTCCCTCGATGGGAGGGGTCAGGGGAGAGTGAAGGTACCGGAATGCAAACTCGTCACCCCCATGTGCAACTAAAACATCGTTTACATTTTGGACCGGGTACATCCTTTACACTTTTTTAGTTACGAATAACCTTGTTTTTCCTCAAATC
>JASEHT010000297.1 GCA_030018675.1 Smithella sp. | reverse complement strand
GTGATACTGTAACGATTCAACTTACTTCATCGGGGAGCTATTCGACAACAAAGAGTGCAACCCTTACTATTGGAAGTGTATCCGATACATTCAGTGTAACCACGGAGGCTGCGCCTCCTGATACGACTCCTGACCAATTTATTTTTACCGATCGGACAGGTGTGGCATTAAGCACCGTAATAACGTCTAATACCATAACAGTATCGGGGATTAATACGGAGACCCCCATATCTATAACAGGCGGCACATATTCGATTAACGGCGGTGCGTACACAAGTGATGCCGGTACAGTCAGTAATGGTGATACTGTAACGATTCAACTTACTTCATCGGGAAATTATTCCACGCAAACAGAAGCGACGCTGACAATTGGCGGGGTATCCGATACCTTCAGTGTAACAACACAGGCTGCGCCTGCCAGCGGCGGTGGTGGTGGCGGCGGGTGTTTCATTGCCACGGCGGCATTCGGCTCGGCACTGGCGGGACAGGTGGAAATACTGCGGCAGTTCAGAGACAGGTACCTGCTGACTAACGCTTTCGGACGGAAGTTTGTCGCTTGGTATTACCGCATTGGCCCCGGTGCCGCAAGTTACATTAACGGTAAACCATTGGCAAAAGCAGCAGTAAGAGTGGCACTATATCCTTTGATCGGTTTTTCCTGGTTGCTGATAAACGGCATTCTGCCTTACCTGTTTCTCACAGGTTTTATTCTTTTCTTCATATTCAAATTAAGGAAATCATTCGTAACGTAACAAGAAAATTAGGAATGAGAATTACAGCCACAGAACCGGACAAGGTTTTGGGGCTGCTTTCTTTTACGAAGAATATGAAATTTTTGAAATATAAGACAAGTGAAGTTGCTATAATATCCCATAGCTTTTCTAATGGATATTTTAGAAAGGAAAATGATAACGATTAATGCATTCTTCGATTATTTTTCTACTAATCGTTCCTTCGCGCAGAATAACCGGCGGATCGCAGGTGACATCAATAAATGGTAGAAGCCTTTCCAGCGCTTTGCTTCCTTACCGTTAATGTGGTATTGAACGCATGCTCGGAGACGAGCGGAAAGCGGAGGATGTTCTAGTGACAACGCAAAAAGATTTTGAAAAACTCGATAGAATATTTTCACCCCGAAGCATTGCGATAGTCGGTGTTTCTGCCGAGGGATTCGGTTTCGGTCGCGGCATTTACCTTTCGCACCGGACAATCGGCTTCGAAGGTAAACTTTATCCCGTCAACAAACGCGGCGGCTCCATTGACGGCCAGACAATCTACACGTCCGTTGAAGCCATTCCCGACACCATCGATTTCGCGATTATTGCGGTTCCGGCTCATCTGGTTCCCTCGGCGCTGGAAGCCTGCCGGAAAAAAGGCGCGGTGGGAGCGGAAATCCTTTCTTCCGGTTTCAGTGAAACGGGCACACCGGAAGGCATCACCCTGGAAGAGGAACTCCGCGCCGTAGCCAAACGGGGCATCAAAGTAATTGGCCCGAATTGTTTCGGAATCTATTGCCCGAAATCCGGGTTGACCATGCTGCCCGGACCGGATCTTTCGAGAAAACCCGGCGGCGTTGCTCTCCTTTCGCAGAGCGGCGGTCTTTCCGTGGATTTCGGTTTTATCGGACAATGGCGTGGGATACATTTTTCGAAGGTTGTCAGTTTTGGAAACGGCTGCGATCTGAGGGAAGCGGAGATGCTTCGCTATCTGCGTCAGGATCCCGAAACAAAAGTCATCTGTATGTATGTCGAGGGCGTTTCCGACGGGCGCGATTTTTTTACAGCCCTGAGAGAAACGGCTGCGGAAAAGCCGGTGATCGTGATCAAGGGAGGTCTTTCGGAAGCCGGAAGCAGAGCGGCGGCCAGTCATACGGCATCGCTGGGAGGCGCGAGAACCATCTGGGAAGCGGTGTTTAAACAGTGCAATGCGATACAGGTGGCCAATCTCGAAGAAATGAGTGACGCGGCACTAGCTTTTTCTTTACTCCCGGAGGGAGAGTACAAAAATTGTTCAATAGTGGGCGGTGGCGGCGCGCTGGGCATAGCGGCAGCGGATGCGGCGGAATTCTTTGGAATGGCCGTACCGAAACTCAGAGCCGATCTGCAAGCGGCTATTCTGGACATTCTGCCGAAGCCGGGCTCCAGTGCAATCAATCCGATTGATGTAGCGAATCCTTTTGTCGGCCCGAAACAAATTAGAGAGATTCTGGTTCGCGCTTCAGAAGATGCAAACGTGGATATCCATATTCTCTTTCAGCTTCTGTATCACTATAACTCATTAAAAATCGCTTTGGGCACTAGCAGCTTGAAAGACATCACCCCTTACAAGGAACTGGCCGAGGTCTGCCGCGAAGCCATGGATGTCGGGAAAAAACCGGTTGTGCTTGTTATTCCGAATATCAGGCAGGATGAAGATTCCATCGAGATAGAGGAAATCAATCGCGAGACACGACGCCTGTTCACGGATGCGGGCATGCCCGTGTTCGACGATGTCAACAACGCCTTACGTGCTGTGGCTTCGGTCTCCAGATACTACAAGCGGAGACCAGCGGATTGACAAACCTGTTTGTGAATTATATACATGCTTTAACAAGAAATAA
>JASEHT010000296.1 GCA_030018675.1 Smithella sp. | reverse complement strand
CATCCAGGAAGCCTATCTGGCCATCGAGTGGAAGGTTGTTTTTCTGCTGGCCGGGCTGATTCCACTGGGGGTCGCCATGCAGAAGACCGGAACCGCCGCTTTTCTGGCCCAAAACGTGATGTCGCTCGTGGCTGGGGGGCATCCGGCGCTGATCCTTTTGACCGTTGCGGTTTTATCCACCCTGTTTTCACTGTTTATGTCCAATGTGGGTGCGATTGTGGTGTTGGCTCCGCTGGTCATGAGCATGGCGCAAATTGGCGGACTCGATCCCCGTCCCCTGGCGTTGATGGCAGCGGTGTGTGCGGCAAATTCCTTTATTTTGCCCACCCATCAGGTCAATGCGTTTTTGATGTCCTCCGGCGGATATCGTAACGCAGACTATTTTAAGGCCGGTGGCGCAATGACCTTGCTGTTTCTTGCGGTCGTCGTGCCCGTGTTTTACTTTTTCTATCTATAAACCCGGAAACGAAAGGAGATATCTTATGCTGCTCAAACATTTTTTCATCGGTAAAATCGCGCACAGCTCTTACCTTCTCGCGGGAAAGAAGCATTGTGCCGTCATCGATCCTCAGCGGGACGTCGATGTTTACATCACCGAAGCCCGAACGATGGGGGTGGAAATCACCCACATTCTTCAAACCCATCTTCATGCTGATTTCGTTTCGGGACACATGGATCTGGCCAAAAAAACCGACGCAAAAATTTACATTGCGAAATCGGCGCAGTGTGCCTTCGACCACGTGGCCCTGTCGGAAGGCGATTCCATTGAGCTGGAGGATATGCTTCTTGAGGTATTGGAAACCCCCGGCCATACCCCGGAACATCTCAGCTATGTCGTGATCGACAAATCCCGGTCAGATAGCCCAATCGGCGTGTTTGTGGGCGATACGCTTTTTGTCGGGGACGTAGGCAGGCCGGACCTTTTTCCTGACAGGGCACAGGAACTGGCGGGAAAACTCTACCACAGCCTGCATGACAAAATATTGAAGCTGCCTGATTATGTCGAAGTCTATCCGGCGCACGGCGCGGGTTCCTTGTGCGGTCGTGCGATGGGCGCTAAATGGCGCACCACCATCGGCTATGAACGAAACTTTAACCCGGCGCTTCAAATCAAAGACAAGCCCGCGTTTATTAAATCGCTCACGGAGGATATGCCTCCTGCCCCGGATCATTTCAGCCGCTCAAGCGACATCAACCGCCGCGGACCGGCTCTGGTTGACGACCTCCCCGCTCTGGAGGAATTATCCCCAAGTCAATTCAATGAGCGCATGAGCGCCGCCAATATGGTGCTGCTGGATGCACGCGGTTATCACGCCTTTGCCGGCCAGCACATTCCCGGTGTCTGGCATCTGGATATAAACGGCAACTTTCCGACGTTCGCCGGCTGGGTTTTGCCGACAGACAAGGATATTTTATTGATAGCCGATGATCATCAAAAGGCGCTGGAAGCCAACACCTGGGCACGCCGGGTGGGTGTGGATCGTATTGTGGGTTATCTGAATGGCGGCATGGTCGCCTGGGCCGTGGCGGGATTTAAAACCAGTCATATCGAGCTGGCTTCAGCCGAGGACTTGCATGACATGATCACCACCGATACCACCGGTTTTGTGCTGTTGGACGTACGGGCAGAGATTGAATATGCGGATACCCATATCAAAGGCGCCATCAATATCCCGGTGGCCGAGTTGCGCACCCGCCACCATGAACTGAACAAGGACAAAAAAATCGTCCTGATTTGCAGCTCGGGGAATCGTTCCACGCTCGGCGCCAGCATTCTCAAACAGCATGGATTCAACGATGTGTATAATGTCGCCGGCGGATTGTCCGGCTATCACGCTGCAGGTTACATCCGGGAATGCCGGGTTTGTGTCAATCCGCATGGCTCCCGATTCTTCACGACCTTTAGCGAAGCTAAAAAACACTCGGACACAAAATAAACAAGGGAGGACCATCTGATGGAATTCTTAACAGACGTGCGCTGGTCGCCTTATGCGGCTGGGATTGGCATCGGCATCCTTTGCTGGCTTACCTTTCTCATCTCTCGAAAACCGCTTGCCTGTTCAACAAGCTATGCCAAAACCAGCGGCATGATTGAAAAACTGTTTTCGGGGAAGAATGTTGATCAAAAGCCTTACTACCGGAAGATAGGGCTGGGCGTGGACTGGCAATGGATGCTGGTGGTGGGCATTATCGCAGGCTCGCTGATTTCGGCGCTCTTGTCGGGTGATTTTCGCTGGCATTGGGTTCCTTCGGTCTGGGCAGCCGCATTTGGCGATAACGTGTTACTGCGCGTCATCGTGGCGCTGGCAGGCGGCGTTTGCATCGGCTTTGGCGCGCGATGGGCAGGCGGATGCACCAGCGGGCATGGGATCAGCGGAACCTTGCAGCTTGCCGTTTCCAGCTGGATTTCGACGATATGTTTTTTTATTGGCGGCATTGTGGCGACGCACATCATCTTCACCTTAATCGGTTAGACGCTGTGTCGAAAACATCTGCGCTTTTTGCGTGGATGTTTGACGACTACAGCGTCTTATTTCGGGCTTGCCCGATTTAGCAGGAGGGAAACATGCAAACAAGTAAATCCATATCCAAGAAAAAAATGGCG
>JASEHT010000295.1 GCA_030018675.1 Smithella sp. | reverse complement strand
GTAATCCACAAACACCGTCGGGACCTTGTCCACGTCCAGGCTTAAAGCATACCCGAAAAGGATAATCAGCAGCAGAGGAATCGCAAACGCCAGATACAAACTCCGGTAATCGCGAATCAGGTGATAGAATTCCTTGCGGACAATGGCTTTCAGTCTGATGAATTTCAAACCCCGGCCCTCTTCATCAATTTTATGAACGCGTCATTCAAATCCGCGTCCGGTACATCGGGACAGGCGCCGGCAATAATCTCATCGGGTGATCCGGTGGCCACGATACTGCCGGCGTTGATCATCACGATTCTTTCGCAAAAGCGGGCCTCATCCATATAGTGCGTAGTGACAAATATCGTCATCCCACCGGAGGCAAGCTGCTTGATGAAATTCCAGAAATGACTCCGGGTGACGGGATCGACGCCCGATGTCGGTTCATCCAGAAATAAAATATCCGGCTTGTGCAAAAGCGAGCAGCCCAGCGCCAGTCTTTGACGCCAGCCGGGTGGCAATTCTCTGGTTTTCCGGTTGCGGGCGTCCTGCAGGCGCGCCAAATTGAGCACCCAGTCGATACGCTCCAGCCATTGCTTTTCGGGAACATTGTAGATACCGAGATAGAACCGCAAATTTTCGTACGGCGTTAAATCTTCATAAAGAGAAAATTTCTGCGACATGTAGCCGATGGACTTTTTGACCTCTTCCGCGTCGGTGACGATGTCATGTCCGGCGACTGTGCCGCCTCCGGAAGTCGGGGTGATGATGCCGCAGAGCATGCGGATGGTGGTGGATTTGCCGGAACCGTTTGAGCCGAGAAATCCGAAAATCTCGCCTTTTCTGACGGTGAAGCTGATTTTGTTGACGGCCACAAAATCGCCGAATTTTTTCTCCAGATGACTGACCGTGATGGAATCAGAGCCGGAAAGTGTCATGGGCAATCTCCTTGTCCACTTCGGTAATGCGGGCGATGATGGATTGTTCCAGATCGGTATACGAACCGCGTAATTTTTCCGGGGTCTCCAACGCCAGAATCTCCGCGTTGTGCATCAGCGCCAGCCGGTCGCACTTTTCACCCTCATCCAGATAGGCGGTTGAGACCAGAATGGTCATACCTTCTTTTCTCATGTTATCTAATATATCCCAGAATTCATGGCGCGATACCGGATCAACCCCGTTGGTCGGCTCATCCAGAATCAGGAGTTGCGGCTCGTGCACCAGCACACAGGCCAGTCCCAGTTTCTGTTTCATTCCGCCGGAAAGATCACCGGCCAGCCGGTCGGTAAAAGGCAGCAGGTTGGAAAATCCCAGATATTTCTCGCGCCGCGCTTTTCTTTGATGGCGCGGTATGTCAAAGATATCCATAAAAAAATGCATATTCTCATCGACGGTCAAATCCTGGTACAGACCGAAACGTTGAGGCATGTAACCGATAATGTTCTTGATGTCTTGTCTGCGGGTAACAACATCGAGTCCGTTGACAAAAATTTCTCCCGCCGAGGGTTTTATCATGGTGGCGATCATCCGCAGCAGAGTGGATTTTCCTGCTCCGTCGGAACCGACCAGGCCGAAAATGCCGCCGCTTTCCACTGCAAAAGAAACGTTTTTTACGGCTTCGGTGAGATTAAACCGCATGGTGACGTTTTTTACGTCCACCATGGGCGAGGATTTTTCAGGGGACGTTGCCATCAAGCCCCCTATTGCCGCAGCCAGGCATCAGCAGGCATTCCCGCTTTAAGCTCAAAGT
Source organism: Smithella sp. (assembly GCA_030018675.1). Lineage (GTDB taxonomy): Bacteria > Desulfobacterota > Syntrophia > Syntrophales > Smithellaceae > Smithella. The sequence goes on along the minus strand of JASEHT010000295.1, from coordinate 877 downwards.
GGGGATTGTCTATGGAAACCTTAACCAGATAGACGAGTTTGACCCGTTCCTTTTTGGTTTGAATGATTTTGGGCGTAAATTCTCCTTCCGGAGAAATAAATGAAATAAGTCCTTTGTAAGTTTTATCCGGGAAAGTATCGACTTTCACATCCACCTGTTGGCCAGGTTTGATTTTGCCTATTTCCGTTTCATCAACGAATATTTTCAAATCCACGCGGGACAGGTCGGAGATGGTAATCACTTCCCGGCCGGGCGTAACGGTTTCTCCCGGTTCGATATTACGGCTGGTTGCAATGCCGTCCATCGGCGATTTGAGTTGCGTATAATTCAAATGAATCTGTGCCTGATTCATTGCGGCATTCGCGCCGCCGATTTGCGCGGCGGCAACTTCAATATCCTGCCGGACGGCGTCAATTTTCGTCAGATTGCCTTGGGCCAGTTTGAGCATGGATTCGCTTTCGGCCAATCTTGATTGAGCAATTTCATATTGCAGCTTCAAGGTGTCCCGTTCTTTTTCCGCAACCACACCTTTCTCGAAAAGCTCCTGGAAGCGCCGGTAATTTTTTTCCGCGTTGTTTAATGTGTCCCTGGTGCTTTGCATGTTGGCCTTTGCTCTGGCGACCTCCGACGGAAGCGTTTTCCGGCTCATATCGAGCATTGTTTCCAACTGTTTTTTGGCTTTCTGCGATCGCTCCAGGTTCGCTGCGGCTTGAGCCAGACGGGATTCGAACTCGGCGCGATCCAGCTCCGCGATAGTCTGATCTTTTGTAACGGCCTGTCCTTCCTGAACATCGACTTTCTCCACGCGTCCGGAAACCTGAAAAGACAATTTCGCCTGTGTGGTTTCGATGGTGCCGGAATAATAAAGCTCTTTCTG
>JASEHT010000294.1 GCA_030018675.1 Smithella sp. | reverse complement strand
GAGTATCTAAAAATGCGCCTACTCGAATTAAAAGTACACTTGTTCCCTGCTTCTTATAATACAGCCACCAAATGAGATGGAGCAGAAAATAAACAACGATTAAGATGTTGACTTGACCTAATGTCAAAATAAGCGGAGCAACCGGACTGTAATTGAAATATACGGCTGTAATCGTTACCAGAAAATAACGCACAGCTAGCTGTAATCGCGGCATGTATATTTCCGGAATATTTTCTTCATAAGTTTCGTTATTTATTTTCAAGTATTCCGGCATGATTGTATCCTGAATGGTTATGGTGTCATGCTGCTTGATAAAGTGACGTGTCATGGAGTTTAATTCAAAATTCATTACCATTACATTTTTAATCGTTCAGCGTTCCGACCGATAATTGTTCAAATAATCCTGCAATGCGAGCTGCCAGGGCTGCATTGATTTTCCGGTTGTCTGGATAAATTTCTCTTTGCTCAAAACGCTGTAAGATGGACGCTCGGCCGGTCTTTTAAGCTGGCTGGATTTAATCGGTTTCACCTCAATTTTATCAAATCCTGCTTCTTTTAAAATTCTCTCAGCAAATTGATGCCAGGTGCAGTTTCCCCGGTTCGTCACGTGATAAATTCCCTGTGCGTTTTTTTCGATGAGCAACGCCACGGCCGCGGCTAAATCTTTGGTGTATGTCGGTGAACCTATCTGGTCGTCAACGACTTCGAGTATCGAAGACTTCGTCGGTTTAGCCTTTACTTTTTCCATCGTGTCGGCAATATACGTCTTGGCTTTGGCTTTTTCCAGGATAGCCTTTACGAAGTTGTTTCCCTTAAGGCCATATAACCATGAAGTTCTAATCAATAAATAATTATCGGATAAGGATTGCAGATACTTTTCGCCTGCCAGTTTTGATTCTCCGTAAACATTAATCGGATTGCACGGGTCTTCTTCTTTGTAGGGTGCGTTAGCTTTGCCATCAAAAACATAATCTGTACTGAAATGAACGATTCGGATGGCGCTTTTGCGGCACGCTTCGCAAATATTTTTTACCGCTTCGGCATTCACGGCAAAACAACCTGCCCTATCCTTTTCACAGGCGTCAACATTAGTATAGGCAGCCGCGTTGATAACTATTTCCGGAGATGTATCTTGAATGGCCTTATCGCAATCGCTTGCGGATACAATATCAATCTCATCTTTATCCATGCCGATAACTTCATGCTCTGAAGAAAGCCTTGAAAGAAGATCACTGCCCAGCATCCCCTTGTGTCCCAGCAATAGTATTTTCACTTTTAGTATTTGACCTCCTTCAGGAACAAACCACAAGCCGGCGCAGTAACCCCCGCAATGTTTCTGTTTTTAGATTCAATAATTGACTTCATTTCTTCAGGCTCCCGTTTACCGCGTCCCACATCCACTAAAGTTCCGATGATGTTTCTTACCATATATTTAAGAAAGCCTTGAGATTCCACTTTTATTTCTATCAATCCGTCATCGCCGGTTGTTATTTCGATATTCATGATCGTCCGCACGCGGCTCTGGACATCCGTTCCCGTGGCGCAAAAACAGGAAAAATCGTGCGTTCCCGGTAAATATCCGGCGGCTTTTTTCATTTTTCCGATATCGAGAGGAAAACGAACATGCCAGGAATAATTGCGTCCCAAAGCCGGACGCAAACGCCGGTTTAATATTTTGTAAATATAGATTTTGCTTTTGGCATCACGTAAAGCATTAAAATCATCAGCCCTCTCCTCCAGTTTCTTAATGACAATATCCGGCGGCAGCACACTGTTCATACCCATGAATATTTTATTGGCCGGTAATTTTGTGGCGCACCTGAAACTCCCCACCTGATTCAGGGCATGCACCCCGGCATCCGTTCGACCTGAACCGATGACGGCAACTTTCTGTCCGGTTATTTTTTCAATAGCTTCTTCCAGCACCTGCTGGATGGATATGCGGTTGTCCTGTCTTTGCCATCCGCCGTAAGCTGAACCGTCATACTCCACGGTTATCTTAAAATTTCTCATCATTGTTTTGAATATTATTTCTCTATTCTATTTTTGAATGCCCTGTAAAAAATCAGAAGATGCAAAAGATGGATTGGGGTATGAATAAAATCCTTTTCTGGTTTTCTGCCCAAGCTCTCCCCGGTCCACATATTTTTTAACAAACTCTGCGTTTTTTATTTTCACGGGATCTTCGGTTTTCTTCGCCCAGAAATTTATGACATGCCATACCGTATCCAGCCCGACACTGTCCATAAGACCGAAGGGGCCTATCAACGTACGCATAATTCCCATCCAAACCCTGTCGATATCCTCGACAGATGAGACCTCTTCGGAGGCAAGCGTCAAAGCAGACTCAAAGAGACCGGAAAACATATAATTAAACACATAGCCTATACTTTCTTTTTGAAGAACTATCGGAGCAAGGCCGGTTTTCTCGGCAAATTGTTTTACGATCTCGACGTATTCCGGAGATGTTCCGGGATGCGGCATTACATCGACCACGTTGGTCATTCGTATATCGTGAAAATGATAAGCAAGAAATTTTTCCGGCCGTCCTGTGTCCGGAGCGATCATGGATGGTAAAAGTGTTGACGTGTTTGTTGTAAATATTGTTCTTTC
>JASEHT010000293.1 GCA_030018675.1 Smithella sp. | reverse complement strand
ATCTTTTCTATTATTTAGCCCGTGTTATTTAGCCCGTATTATTTAGCCTGTGACAAATACCCTTTTGCCAGCGCTTTGTTCACATGAAGAACCCCCTTATTTAGATCCTTAAATGGATAATCTGCGGTGACTACAGGCAGAGCATCAGCATCCGCCTGACTTTTGACGACGGATCCCGCGGGCACATAACGTCCGTCCGCGATCTTGACGCCCATCAGAATGACACCCGGCTCAATAACGCAATTCTTCCCGACAAAAGATTTAAACACCAGAACTTTCATTCCGACAAACGTATCATCCATCACAACCGCCGGTCCGTGTATCTGAACCTGATGGGCGAGGGAAACACGATTCCCTACGTAAACCGCGTACTTCTTCCCGTTAACCTCCATCAAATTCTTTTCCACCGGTTTGCCGTCCAGTTCCGTTTCGAGCGCGTGAATAACGACGCCGTCCTGAACATTGGAATCATCTCCAACGTGAAGCGGCTGGCCTTCATCGCCGCGCACACAGGCCGTGGGAGCGACCATGACATTTTTCCCTATGACCACATGACCGATAACCGCGGCCAGCGGATGAACGAAACTGCCCTCTCCGATAACCGGCTCGGACACAATCGCACTGAAATCCGTCTTTACATTTTTCTCAATCATTTTTTCCTCCGTTTTATGTTTTTTTCGCGTCTCAGCAGTTCCTGCCAGACTTGTTCAACGCGTTCTTCCGTTTCAGCCATACTGCTTTTATTCTCAATTACAATATCGGCGAGAGATATTTTTTTTCGAATCGGCATCTGACTTTTTAATCTTTTTTTCGCTTCGTCTTCATTAAGGCCGTTTCTTTTCATCAGCCTGTGTATCTGATCTTCAGGATCTATCAGAACCAAAATGGTGACATCAAACAGATGCTGCATCTTGCCCTCGTATAAAAGAGGGACATCCGATATGACAATTGCGTCTTTCTGCTTCCCGGCTATATTTTCTGTAAGATGCTGCCATTGTCTGTAAACAAAGGGATGAACAATCTTGTTGAGCCTTTCTATATTCTTCTTGTCGCCGAAAACAATATTGCCCAGCTTAACGCGATTGATCGTTTTATCCGCATCGAGAATCTGCTCTCCGAAGCAGCGGACAACTTCATTCCACGCCGGTTTTCCGGGCTGCTGAACCTCATGGGCAATCTTATCGAAATCAATGAGATGTGCCCCCTTTTTCAGGAACATGCTCGCCACCGTTGATTTCCCGCAGGCGATCCCGCCTGTCAATCCCACATTCAGCATCGTTTACTTCTTGTTCAGCTCATAGATGTAATGCAGACCGTCGAGCGTCAGCATTTCTTCTATTTTCTCTATGGTTTTTGTTTCGGGCGCGATGATATTGGCCAATCCGCCCGTGGCGATCACCAGCGGTTTGGTTTTCACTTCCGCTTTCATTCTATTGACAATACCGTCCACGAGTCCTGCATAGCCGAACATAATGCCTGCCTGCATCGCGCTGACCGTGTCTTTTGTAATGGCGGATTTGGGTTTGCTGAATTCGACACGCGGCAATTTTGACGCCCTTTCAAAAAGCGCTTCGCTGGAAATCACAATGCCGGGAGCGATACATCCGCCCATATATTCCCCCTTGGGGGAAACATAATCAAAGGTGGTCGCCGTGCCGAAATCAACAATAATACATTCCTTACGATATTTGTTATAGGCCGCAACGGCGTTGACGATCCGGTCGGCGCCGACCTCTCTGGGATTGTCATAGAAAATTGGCATTCCCGTTTTAATTCCCGGTCCGACGATCAGCGGTTTGATATTGAAATATTTGACGCAGAGAGGTTCGAGAATATTAAGCATCGGCGGCACCACACAGGAAATAATGATGTCTGTCACCGCCTTAATTTCTTTCGCCTTCATTCGGCTGGATTGATACAAATTGAAGATCAGGACACCGTACTCATCAATGGTATGATCAATTTCCGTTCTGATGCGCCAGTCATGAATCAGATGATCATCATCAAAAAGCCCCAGAACCGTATTGGTATTCCCCACGTCAATAACCAAAAGCATATCTTCTCCTTATTTCCGTCAATCCCGAAAAAACGGGAATTTTGTTATTTATTCTATAGGGCGCTGACCCGCGTATCCACCATGGATGACGCCATCGCCAGCACAACCATCCACACCGCTAATATGTTATTTCGTCGTCTCATCAAACCCCGTCATTCCGGCATGGTTCCGGCCGGAATCCAGTCCCTATTGTCATTGCGAGACACCTCGCAGGTGTCGTAGCAATCTTTCTTTTTCCCTTTGTCATTCCGGCATGGTTCTGGCCGGAATCCAGTTTTTCTTTTCCCTTTGTTTGTCATCCCCGCCGGTCGCTGAGCCGGTCGAAGCGCAGGCGGGAATCCAGTTTCAATTTGTCATTGCGAGACGCCTCTCAGGCGTCGTGGCAATCTAATTTCCTTCTTTTGTCATTACCCAAAACTTATATTTCAAGACCTGATCCCGTGATCTGTGACCCCGTTATCTTATTTCTTCCTGACTGTGATCAAGCCAAATAATTTTTCGTGCACCTACAGCCCATGGCGCCATGATTTCCGGTCGCAAGCCGCCCACCGATTTTTC
>JASEHT010000292.1 GCA_030018675.1 Smithella sp. | reverse complement strand
GCCATTATGGCGCTGTATGCCTATACAGGATTCGAATTTGTCGTGGTGCCTGCGGAGGAGATGCGGCATCCTCAAAGGGACATTCCGCGCGTACTGTTCTTTGTGCTGCTGCTGGCAACCGGTTTATATATCGTTATTCAGATTGTCGCTACAGGGACGTTTCCCGGTCTTGCTGCGTCTGATAAGCCGCTTGCTGATGCGGCGCGATATTTTATGGGGACGGCCGGCGGCGTGATTATTGGCGCAGGGGCATTGCTCTCTATTGGCGGCATTAATGCAGGCATTGCCCTGACAAGCCCACGCAGTCTCTATGTGCTTTCAGCCGATGGATTCTTTCCTAAAATATTTTCTAAAATACATCCCACATATCATACCCCATATCTGGCCATTATAGTCAACACAGTCTTGACGCTTTTATTAAGCTTGACAGGCAGTTTCAAATATCTGGTTGCAGCCAGTGTTATGGTAAGTATACTCCAGTATATTCCTACCTGTCTGGCCGTCGTTGTACTGAGAAGATACAGGCCTGAGTTGGAGCGGAATTACCGGATACCCGGTGGGTATTGTATTCCTATTTTGGCGTTGGTGATTTGTGGCTGGCTGATATGTCATGTAGAACTGAAGGTAATAACGGCAACCGCGGCAGCAATCATTGTATCATTGCCGTTTTACTTTATGCGGAGGAGGGTTGTTTAACCTCCTCCCCCTTAATCCCCCTCCGAAGGGGGACAGACGCTTGTTTTACCCTCGCCGATTGGACAACTGCCATCAACCCTTACGCCCATGGCAACCATCTGTCCCCCGCTGGCGGGGGTGAGGGGGTGGAGAAAGGGAAGGATAAAGGATGAAAAAATAGATTGCGGATTGCAGATTGCGAAATCGAAAACTTGCAAGGGATCAAGGGGGAAACGGAGAAGGATGAAGCGAGAGGCAGAATGCAAGACCCCGTAATCGTAGAGACAGGTTTGAAACCTGTCTCTACGCTAGGGGATAAATTATTATTGTTACAAAAAACTAAATTGATACAACTATTAGAATATTCCAACAGGCAGGCGATATGCACATTGTCATTACAGACCAGGAAAATGAAAATTCAGTAAAAGAAGAATCGTTTCTGGCTAACAAATACACGGTCATCTCCCGTTCCGGCCTGAATATTACCGAGATACAAATTATTGAAGCGATGAGAGGACTTGCCAATCCCAAAAGGATTCTTTTTCTGGAAAACCGGACAGGGGTTTCTGGTATTATTGCGAGGAGCTTATATCCTGAAGCGGAGATCTCTATCCATTGCATGGACTTGTATTATGCCGGCAAAATCAGGAGAAACTTGTTAAAAAACGAGGTTTCCTCTGTTGCAGTTTGCTGTAAGCCCTATGTGGAGCAGAAAGATATTTTTGATGCAATTTTTCTCCAATTGTCAAAAGGCGGCGCCACAAGAGAATTAACGCTGGATTTAATTCAACAAATCCACCAGGCGCTGCATATGGGTGGGAAATGCTTTTTTTCCATCGAAGGGAATGATTCATGGGTTCGCAATCAGGTCGAAAAACTCTTTGGGGGTTTTTCCCTTTATTCCCAGAGCAAAACTGGCTGCTGCATAGCAGCCAAAAAGAAGGAAAAACTGAAAAGGATACGGGACTTTCAGGCGGAGTTTGTCATGACCGTTTTTGGGAAAAAACCGGTTCGTCTCTTTACCATTCCTGGCGTCTTTTCACACAGGGAAATAGATCAGGGTGCGCTTGCCCTGGCGGAAGTCGCAGGTGGTGAATCTCAAAAAGGCGATGCGGTACTGGACATGGGTTGTGGATGTGGAGCCATTGGGATTTCGATTGCGGCAAACCAGGACGTAAGCAGAATCTGCTTTGTAGATTCAAACTCACGTGCTGTCTATATAACAGAAAAAAATTGCCAGCTTAACGGTCTGGAACGCTATGAAGTAGTGATGAGTGATACAGGGATAGAGGAAGAATGCGGATTCACCCTTTTTACAGGCAACCCGCCCTATTTTTCTCATTACAAAATTTCAGAACTCTTTATTAGTAGTGCATACAAGGCGTTGAAACCAGGGGGAAGGGCTTTTGTTGTGGCTAAGACAGCGGCATGGCACTATAAATTTATGAATACCATGTTTGGCAATGCGGAACTTATCAATCGGAGAGGTTACGAAATTATAAAATCAGTCAAATAGGTCAGCCAGATCGAGAAGATGAGTTTTTCATTAGACCTTTTTATAATAATGGTCGTATCAGGTAGAGTATTACTTTGCAAAAACTTCTTTTTTAGAAGGTTTTTACACTAAGCTGTAAGGTGAACTTAAATTAATCCAAAAATTGGAGTATCGCAAAGCTAGTTGTTATCTGCCGTTGCGGGCTATCTTTCAAAAGTCAATATTCAAGTTCCCAGGCCCCAACCGACTTCACATTTGTGTAAAAACAAATTGTTGGATTTTCAAGACGACTTTTAGTCTATCAGTCTAATGCCTTCTTGTACCAATTCGTTGCCCCCAGATCTTTTTTACCATTCCGTCATCGTCTTCGTCGTAAATTTCACCCACGACTTCTTCTAAAATATCTTCTAATGTTATGATACCTATCGCTTGGGTACCCTGGCGCACTATGGCCA
>JASEHT010000291.1 GCA_030018675.1 Smithella sp. | reverse complement strand
CCGGCGCGAGCAGCTGTTGGCCAGCCACCGCCGTCAGCAGGAAATGCTGTCCAAGGAAGAAGATTTTATTGCACGTTTCGCGGCGCGGGCATCGCATGCCTCTCAGGTGCAGTCACGAATCAAGAAGATCGACAAGATTGAGCGCATCGAAATCCCCGCCGAACAGCGGAATATTAAGTTCGAGTTTGCCGAACCGCCGCGCAGCGGTGATGATGTGGTCAAACTCGATGGGTTGGGCAAAGTCTGGCCGCGCCCCGACGGGGGCGAAAAATCTGTCTTTGGCGGCATCACCGGTGTTATCCGGCGTCAGGAAAAGATCGCCGTGGTCGGTGTCAACGGCGCCGGCAAGTCCACCTTCTTAAAGGTGCTGGCGGGTCAGGCCGAAGCATCAACCGGGAGCATGAATCTGGGCGCCAACGTCTATCCCGGCTATTTCAGCCAGCATGCCATGGATATTCTCGATCCGCGAAAGACCGTGCTGGAAACCATACAGGATTCCATGCCCACGGCGCATCTCGGCACATTGCGCAATCTCTGTGCCGCCTTTCTGTTTCAGGGTGAAGATATTTACAAACGGATTGACAAATTATCCGGCGGTGAAAAAAGCCGGGTGGTTCTGGCGACGATGCTCGTTCAGCCGATCAACCTGCTGATCCTTGATGAACCGACCAACCATCTCGATATCCAGTCCCGCGAAACACTGCTGGCCGCGCTGCAAAACTTTACCGGCACGGTGGTGCTCGTCAGCCATGACCGCCACTTTTTGCGCTGTCTTATCAACCGCGTCTTCGAAATTGATCATGGTGAGATGCGTATTTACAATGGTAATTATGAATACTATCTGGAGAAGTCCGGTCGGGATCATCGCGCGGCCTGAAGGACTGATATTCCAAGGCCTGACACTATGCTATGCTTTCCCTCAACCTGACCCGCTACCAATATGAAAGCAAAATGGAGACAAATCTTTCATATTGCTCAGTAGCTGTCTGTAAAATTCTATTTGCTCGAATTAATATATTCAGTATTTTTTGCCGCTGTGGTTTTTACGGCATGTTCGTCATTCGTCTATCCGCACAGCTATTGCATGGGTTTATGTTTCAACAATATCGTGTCGTACGTATTACAGGATTACGATATTTCTTAAGATAAATTAATCGCCGTTTGGAAACCCTTGGTCGACGAATTGATGTATTCGGTAATTTTTTCGGCGATGGTCTTTACGATGTACTCGAACTCCGCTTCATCCTTGTCTAGAAGCGTCATACGGAACCCGAGCAACGGCGTGAAGAAAGATGTCAGCGGCACAACGCAAATGCCTGTCGCAGCCAGAAGATAATAAACAAATCTCTTGTCGTGTTCGATAGGTTCCTTGATCAGGCTTTCCACGAATTCCCTTACCTCTTTGTTTTGAATATGAAGTTTCTGATTGCTGTTGAGGCCGGATTCGTTGAACACAACGGTCATGTAAAAAGCGCCGTCGCTTTTATTAACCATCAGACAGGGAACATCCTTTAAAATATTGTAAGCAATATGCGACAGTTTTTCGTAATGTTTTCTGCGTTCATCGAGATAATTCTGATATTCCGGATGCGTCATGATCTTCGGTATCGCCAGCTGCGGAAGCGTCGTCGAACAGACCTCCGACATTTTCTGGTTCAGAATGGTGTTGATGAAGCGGTCAAAAATCGGGTCCTTGCCTGCGTTATATATTTCCATCCAACCGCAGCGCGAGCCGGGCCAGGGTAGTTCCTTGGAAATTCCCTTCATGCTGATGGCCGGAAGATCGCCGACGATATCGGAAAGCGGCAATGTTTTTTTGCCGTTGAAAACAATGTTGATGTAGGTTTCGTCGAAAACAAGGAAAAGGTCGTTTTCTCTGGCTATCCGCACAATGTTCCTCAGCGTCTCCTCCGGGTAAACAAAACCGGTCGGATTATCGGGATTAATCACCAGAATTCCCACAATCGCCTTGTGGCTCCTTACTTTCTGTTCGAGTTCCCGCATGTCCGGACCCCAGTTGTTGTAAGGATTCAGGCGGTACGTGTTAGGCGGAAACGACGCATGTAAAACCTCGGCCATGAAATGCGTTGAATAAGTCGGCTCGGGCATGATCATGCGGGCGTCAACCTGGATGGAACTGTAGGCGCGCGCGATGGCATCGCCCAGGCCATTGAAAAATATAATATCTTCCGGCGTAATCTGCACATGACCGCGTTTATTGAGACGGTCGGCGAGAAACTGTCTTGTAGAGTCCACGCCTTTTGTCGGTGAATAAGCAAAAGATGCATCGTCTTTGATGATTTCGGTAAGGACTTCCTTCATCCAGTCGGGAATCTTTTCTCCCTTCTGCACTGGGTCGCCGATGTTTTCCCAGATGATATTCATGCCCAAGCCTTTGAGCTTGTTGGCGATAAGAACGATATTGCGGATTTCATAAGTCAGGCCGCTACCGCCGCGGGAAATTTCAAAACGCATAAATATATTAACCCCTTAGATATAATGTGTTATTTCATAATACATATTTGTGTAAATATCCAGAAAAAATTAGTGAGACTCGTTGAGAGCAAACGAAGTGAAGCTCGAAACGTTAGTCGAACTATCCCCGAAGCGAAGCGCAGGGGGAGAGAGGGGACATTAGCGTTTGTGTTTCATTATTTTTTATGTTATCGGAGCACCAAATTTAT
>JASEHT010000290.1 GCA_030018675.1 Smithella sp. | reverse complement strand
CTATTCCCTTTACGGGCACTGAACTTGCAGAAATGGCCAACGATTCTTTAAAGAACAATCAAATTACTCTGGATCCACTAAAGATGAATTATCAAAACACATCTTTGAATATTTCAGCCATGAGCAACCAGGAACTTAAAAAATTATCCATGCTTGCTTACAGACATTTTTATATGAATCCAATGAGAATCTTAAAATTGATAAAACTGGCAATGCAACATCCGGAATTTTTCTCAGTCAAACGACTTGCCGGAATGTTTATCTTTACATTTATTCCCAGAAACAAACGTAGCCGCTGACCTTAAATGAAATTTTTCTCCGCGAGAAATTCATACCACGCGCGTCCCCTCTTGTTGTCGAATACCAGCCAGTGCCCTCCCGTGCGACGATGAAAATGCGACACGCCCCATCGTGCGCTTAATTTTTCCACCAAGTCGAAAGGACAAAGTTTGTCTCCGCGCGATGCGACCACCAGAATATTGTCCGCGGGTATCTGCGGATGGAAATTCAGCGGCGAATGGAATTCTGCCGCCTGACGCGCGCGAATACGCCAATCGTCATCAAAAGGCGATTTCCGGTAAAGTATGTCGGGAGAGATGGGATACAGAAAACTCAGCGCAGGAACCATCATCGCGACAAAAGCCGGGCGACGGCTCAAGCCCGCGTAAAGTCCCGCAATATAGCCGCCGAGGCTCGCACCGATCAAGCCGATTTCCGTTGCGCCGGATTCCTGAAGCATCAGAAATGAAGATTCAAGATCAAAAATGCTGTGCGCCACGCATTCATTGGTGAAGGCGGTATCGCCCAGCGTCAGATAAATTCGTCGGGCGGAGCGAGGTCCGGCAATTCTTTTCCAGTGAAAAGGATGAATGCATAAAGCGACATCCAAGCCCATGGAAAACAGTTTTTTGATTTTAAACATCCGTTCGGCTTCACGCGGCGAGCCCATCATGAACCCATGTGAACAAAGAACGGTCTTGCGCGGCCTGTCGCCGTGAACCCACCGTATCAAATAGCCGGTGCGGTTTTCGGGATAACTCCGATAACGCTCGCGCACAGACGGATTATGCGGCTCATACAAACTGCGGAAAGAAACGACCTGATATGTTCCGCTCATATAAGACGACTGGTTTTCAACACGATAGTCCGGACTCCGCCCGGGCATGCCGAAGAATGTCGCGGGTTTTTTGACATAGCCCTGTTCATGGTAAAAGTCTATATCGTCGGCATAACGCTGCCAGTCTATGTTCCGTCCGGCCTGTAAAGCGGCTATCACGCGGCCCGGCGCGAGAAATATTTCGTCCACATAACTGCCGATGGAATCCAGATATTTTTCCTTCATCTGTTCACCCGTGAATGTTTTTTAATTTTTAATGTCCCGGAGAAATTCCTTGATATCCCGCGCCAGACGTTGCGGTTCCTCCAGAGCGAGCATATGTCCGGCTCCGCAATATTCTATAAGCCGCGCGTTCGGAATTTCCCGCGCCATCAACTTGCTGGACTCGATGAACAGATCATCTTTCTCCCCGTAAATGATCAGCGTGGGGCAACTGATTCCGCGCAAGCCTTCCACGCAGGGATCAGGATCGGTGTAAAATGTTCTGACAAATTCGGCGATGATCCGACGGTCGCCTGTTTTAACCATTTCATAGGCGGATTGCAGAAGTTCCTCCGCACGCGGAGATTCCACGATGCCGCGGAAAAACGGCGCGGGGTTCACCCGGACACCGGCGATGATCTGTTCCCAGTCATTTTTTTCAAAGTAACGGGCGAATTTGTCGTGAAAAACGCGCACGGATTCGGGATCGCCCGGCATGATGGAGGTGTACGAGGCCGTGTCGGTGAGAATCAGGCTGGCCAGACGGCTCCAATCACGCATGGCGTAGCGCACGCCGACGAATCCTCCTGTAGAATGCGTCAGAAGATGAAAACGTTCAATTTTCAGATAATCGGCCAAAGCGACAATATCCTCCCCGATGGTATTGACATCGAATCCGTGCGGCTCTCCATTCACCACCGTACGGCCATGTCCGCGCATGTCGATAGGAATAAAACGAAATTTTCCGGCGATATCTTCAGCGATGTATTTCCAGTAGGCGGTGTTTTCTATCAAACCGTGCACCGCGATAATCGGTTCGCCACGGCCTTGATCCTCATAATAAATGCTCGAGTTACCGCGAATAAAAAAAGACATCGTTCCCTCCCGTCATCAAAAGCTGCTTAAACCGGCCAATTCTTTTCGAAGTCGCCTAGTGTTAAAATAAATTCATCATTTCGTCAATTTAATAAGATAGATCCGCCAAAACTACTATCCGGCTGGCATTTTCAACATCTTGACAGAATGCGAATGTCGTGTTTTATTCCGTTGCGGAAAGTTCAATATCGTAACAATAAACAATAATATCAAAAAACCTCAACCTTGATGGAGACAAAAAATGAACAAAAAAATATACTTATTTCTTTTCCTTACATTATTCGTCGTTACATCGTGCGCGTCCACCAGCGCTTCAAGGCATCGCGAAGGCTCGAACATTGACCAGAAAACCCACCTGACCGTCGAGGACGAACAGCGCCTCACCCGGGAAGCCCTTCCCAAGATGCTCAAGGATTATCCCGCTGCGGATAACAAGGAATTGCAGAAATACATTTCCGCCCTGGGAATGAAAATCGTCAAAGCGAACAACCTGGAAGGTAATCCGT
>JASEHT010000028.1 GCA_030018675.1 Smithella sp. | reverse complement strand
CTTCAGAAGACGGTTATGCAGGATCTGTGTCTTCAATATCCTCAAATAGGAAGCTTTGTCCTTAGTATGGTTGAAAAGTGTTTTGTAACTCATGCCGCGCACATGATCCAAATAGGAACAAAAAAAGCTCTAGACAACTATCTGCTATTCCAAAAAAGTTTCCAGGATTACGAAGATATTATTCCCCAGCATTTGATTGCCGCATATCTGGGTATAACCCCGACCCAGCTTAGCCGGATCAGAAAACAACTATCCGAAGCGCAGCAATCTCCTGAAAGTATTACACAATAAAATTACATCCTCTCAACATTTGTAAATGAAATAATCACAAAAATTTGTAATAAATACATTCAATCTTCCTCTGAATTGTTTTCCTGTAACCGCGGATTGTAAAGGTTATTTAATGCAAACGATGAAAAATAAAAACAAGCTCATATCCCGGTCCGAAAAGAAGGCCGACGCTGTGTCGAAAGAATCATCTTCCTCGCAGGTGGCTGACAAGCGGAAGTGGGCGGAAGAGAAATTACAACTCGAGGAACAGCGATTCCGGACGTTCATAGAGAATTCCTCAGATATCATTGTTCTCATGAATAGAGAGGGAGTTATCGGATATATAAATCCGGCGGTTGAGACAGTTCTGGGATTCAAGCCTGAAGAAAGGATTGGCGCCAAAGGGTTTGAGCGTATTCATCCTGATGACTTGCCATTATTAACTGATGTATTCAATACGTTGGTCAGGGATACAAAATCTCCGGTTCTGCAGGGTGAAATGCGTCTTCGTCATAAGGATGGAAGCTGGCGCACGCTTGAAGCCGTAGGAAGCAACCTGGTAAACAACAATGTTGTTGAAGCTATAATCGTTAACTACCGTGATATTACCGAGCGGAAGAAGGCGGAAGATGCTTTGCAGGAAAGCGAAAAGAGATACCGGGAACTGAGTATCATCGACGACCTCACGCAACTTTACAATTCCAGGCATTTTTACGCTCAACTCAAAAGAGAAATAGACCGGTCGAACCGCTATGAACAGCCGTTAACCCTTCTGCTGTTGGATCTGGACAAATTCAAAGCATTCAATGATAAGTACGGCCATGTTGAAGGAGATTTCGTGTTATCACGGCTTGGCCAGGTGATTAAACGATGCCTGCGCGACACGGATTCCGCCTACCGTTACGGCGGAGAGGAGTTTACTATCATATTGCCGATGACTACACGCAAGGAGGGAATTGTCACGGCGAAAAGAATCCAAAAGGCATTCAGAAAAGAAGCTTTTTCTCCTGTGTCGGGTCAAAAGGTCTATGTGACGGTGAGTATTGGTCTGGCGCAGTTCAAACCGAAGGAAGAGATGAAAGCGTTCGTTCATCGGGCAGATCAGATTATGTACAAAGCGAAAAATGACGGGAGAAATAGAATTTGTTTTTAATTGTAAGGAGATTTAAGATTTATCTAGTCATGCCAAAAAAATGAGTGTCAAATACATCCAAAATGCGGGTGTCTGTGCGCAGATTATTCGTGAGTCCGTCCGCGGCTATGCGGACATTAAATAAAGTCCCGCGGTTATAAGTGGAAAGTTCTACTTTGATCCCTGTTTGTCTGTTTGCAGGAGCGTTGTTGAAAAGCTCCACTTCCTTTTCCACCAGCACGTATTTGTTCAGCCAGGCGTAGGTTTTGACGACAGCAAAAGCCAGACCGTCCTTCCGCCAGTGTCTTTCCCACATCCACTCGAATTTTCTATCCAGGATGGCATCCACCCGGTAGCACATGCGTTTGAAATTTTCGAGCGACTTTTGAATAACGGGAGAATCATCAGGCCGGGATATATAATGAAGCTTGATAAGATCTTCGAGACCGGTATGTCCGTGAAGTTCCGGGGGAATATGATTGCCTTCGATACCGATTCTCAGGCTGGTTTTATCCGAATCGGTTTTCCAGGGACGTAAATCAACGATGATAGAAGCTCTTTCTAAGTGAAGACAAAGCGCTTCGCCCAATTCACGTGTAAGAATTTCAACGTATTGTTGAATAATGTGATTACGTGCCTGAATAAGAAAAGTGTCGGTTTCATGATCCCATGTCCATGCGTAGTCTTCCGGATTGACAGGCATGAGTTTTTCAAGGATGGAGCGAAAAACGAATAAGTCATAGCACGCAATTTTTTTCCCGTCCGCCGTCTGCGTCATTTGAACAGATTCGGGACTTTTATGTTGATGACCATCGATCATCTCATCTATTTTTTTGTTATTCATGGACATCTTGTCGGTTCATGTAAATGTTTAAACGATAATTGAGAACGTACTTAAATTAGACAAAATCGACTCGAAATATAAAACGGATCTTTTGAAAACTATAGGGAACTCGTTTTTGCATGTCAAGGAGATATTGGAAATATGATGCGAATTTCATCCTGTTCTGTCGATAAAAGGGAAGATTGTTTGCGGTTGACGAAATCCTGTCGAATTGTTAAAGAACTCGCGTGGGGTGGTTCGGTGTGAACCGGATCTGAGATCATACCCGTCGAACCTGATCTGGATAATGCCAGCGTAGGGAGAAATAAGCATGACAACCCTTTCTCCCTGATAAGGCGGAAGGGTTTTGCTTTTTGATGATGTCTCCGTAAAACTATGACGGCGCCCCAATCCATATCGCTTGAAGGATTGACTGAAAATATTCGAAAGGAGGACCAATGAAAATTACAGCGGAAGAAATCTTCCATGCTCTTGAAGCGGTTCGCCGCGCGTCGCCGGTTGTGCATAACATCACCAATTATGTTGTAATGAACAACACGGCCAATGCCTTGCTCGCCGTCGGCGCTTCACCGGTGATGGCGCACGCCGAAGAAGAAATGGAAGATATGGTCAACATTGCCTCGGCCCTGGTTATCAATATCGGAACGTTAAGTGAAAGCTGGGTGCGATCCATGCTGATCGCCGTCCGGCAGGCGGCAAAAAAAGGCATTCCCGTCGTTTTGGATCCGGTGGGCGTCGGCGCGACAGTTTATCGCACAAAAACAGCGCGCGCGTTGATGGATGCACAACCGCCGTCCATCCTCCGGGGCAACGCTTCGGAGATCATGGCCCTGTATGATGACAAATCGAAAACAAAAGGCGTGGATAGCTCCGCTTCCTCCGACAGGGCGCTCGATATAGCGCGATACTTAAGCGTAGCATATCATTGCGTTGTTTGCGTCAGCGGGGCGACGGATTACATTGTTGAAGGAGAAAGAATCGCAAAGATTAAAAACGGCCATCCCTTGATGGCCCGGGTGACCGGCCTGGGTTGCACGGCATCCGCTTTGTGCGGGGCATTTGCCGCGGTGGAAAAATCAGCTTTCACCGCAACCGTTAACGCCATGGCGGTCATGGGCATCGCCGGTGAATTGGCCGCTACCGTCGCCGCCGGACCGGGAAGTCTGCAAGTCAGTTTTTTGGATTGTTTGCATCGTTTGTCCGAGAAAGACATTGCCGGGTTATTGAAAGCAGAGGGTTGAGCATGCGAGGATTGTATCTGGTTACCGATAGAGATTTATGCGGAGGCCAAGCTCTGGACACGATTGTTTTACAGGCGGTCAAGGGTGGCGTGTCTTGCGTTCAGTTGCGGGAGAAGGCCCTTTCCACGCGCGCGTTTGTGGAAGAAGCGATACGAATAAAAACACTATTGGCGCCCTTCCGTATTCCGTTAATCATCAACGACAGAATTGATGTGGCGCTCGCCAGCGGCGCTGAAGGCGTGCATATCGGACAGCAGGACATGCCTTATCCGGCGGCGAGGAAACTGATGGGGCGAAAAGCGATCATCGGTCTATCGGTGGAGACATGGAAAGACGTTGAGGAGGCTGAAATTTTCGATGCGGATTACATCGGCGTCAGTCCCGTTTTTTCAACCCCGACGAAAACGGATACCAAGGACGCCTGGGGTTTGGAAGGCCTGACCAGAATCAAAACGTTCAGCCGCCATAAGCTTGTGGCCATAGGCGGAATCAACGAATCGAATGTGGAAGCCGTGATGCGAGCCGGAGCGGATTGTGTCGCAGTGGTGTCTGCCATCTGCGCCGCCAACAATCCCTGGGCTGCCGCCGGAAAAATCAGTAAAATAATAGATTCAATCAAAAAATAGCAGGGGAATGATTCCAGGAGTGAATATAAAGAAGGTCTGATTATTTTCTGGACGTTTTCTGTTTGCGTTTAATGGATTCCAGGGCTCTTTTGGCAGCGTGTCTCAGTTCAACGGTATAGTACCATCGTATACCCAGGAAAGATTTTGCCTCAGCGATTTCCGAAAGCGTGGGGATGGCTTCCGGTGACCCGATAACATCGAGAGCCGCGCAGATTTTCTCCTGCAAAGCCGTTTGTTCGATGGGTGTCATTTTAGGCGGCTTTTTGAGCATCTTCAGAAGATCAGAAACGGCTTCGGAGCATTTTACCTTGCCGAGTATCTCAATGATATTCAGCCTAAAGGGAGTATCAACCTGATCCAAAACGGACAGGAACAATGTCCCCCGCTGAGACGCTCCTATCTGAAAAATGCTTTTTAAAGCTTCCATCTGAACCTTCTCATTTTGATGGAGCAACAGCGGTTTCAGTGCCCATGCGCTGGATTCATCACCGATTCGCCCCAGAACATAAGCCAGGTTTCTTAAATAGTACCAGGGAACGTTGTCATGGATCCGCCCGGTGATGGCGGGAATCGCCCGTTTCCCTATTCCGATGATAAGATGAATGGCCCTTACACGCTCATTGCTGTCGCTGACGTCTCTGATCACATCAAGCGTTTTTTCCAGGATGGCCTCATCAAAGTCGAGCAGGATTTGATTGACGTCGCTCTGCTTGTTGTGTGCGTTGGTATTATATTCTTTGAAAAGAATCAGCAGATTATCTTCCGAAGCAAGATTTTTAATGATTGCCGCCGATATGCTTCGTATCGCATCATCTTTTTTCAAGGAACCGGTGTTAATCTTATGCAAAACGCCAAGCGGGGGAAGCGCTTCGTCAAAACGTTCCAGGAGAATGCAACGCTGCAGAAACTTTTGCAAGCTGTTGCCTATTTTCTGATAAGAAAGCGTCACGTCAGTTTCCCATTCAAGCCATTGGGTAATCCCGCCGGATAAACTTCCGACCAGTTCAATTTGCTGCTCCGTCGCCAACGATTCGATAAGTTCGACGATGCGAGCGGCCGCCCGAGAACGTATGTCGGTATTTTTGTCGAGTAATTCATCCGCGAGTCGGGAAGCTTCCTGCTCAATGCCGGCGATGCTTTGCTGGAGTTGCTCCTTGTCGCTTGCTATCTGCGATTCGGGGATCTCATGATCAATGGCGGGTTCGGAGGTTATGATTTGATCTTTATCCATGGATACATATTTTTTTTCATCCAGCATAATGTGCAGAATGTTTTTCTGTTCCATGATCTTGCGAAGCCCGCCTTCTTCTTTTAATTCATCAGGACTTTTGGAAAGATATCTTATGAAAGCGCTCAGGTCTTCCTTCTCCAGACCGGCGTTAAAAGAAATACTCTTCATGTCCAGCTTCATCAATATTTGTAATATTGCTACAGCCTGGATACTTTCCCTTTCCTTGATTTCAAGAGGTTCGCCGCAAACCAGCAGCTGCTTTTCCGATTCTGCGATGATGAAGGGGGCTTTCTGATTAAGAACATCCCGGAAAATAAAGTAAAGCCTTTCCATGGTATTGGCAATGGCAGGACTGGCCGGCGGATAAAGAATAACATTTTTTATGGCCGTGTGCATCACGCCGAGGGCGTCCATGATTTTCATTTTGACTTGGGCTTCCAACATCACTTCATCCGGATAAAATGAATCAACAGTCTTTTTTCAATCATAGGAAAGGCGCATGAATGTGTCAAGGGAAATTAAAGCGGATAATCATTGAATGAAGCGTTGAAGCGTTTCCTCTTCATCATCTTCCGTCAGCACGTCGAAAGATTGCAACAAAACGCCGGACGCAGATAATTGATATGATGGGTAAGGACAACCCATGTGGCGCCGGCGGCGACGGTGGCTTTGGTGCAACCCTGAAAATCCGAATGGAAAACGGCGGCATCCTGCATCCAGCGCAGATATTCAAGATTGTTCGCGCGACCGTTGATGTCCACAGCCGTATCCGGAACGGTTATTTTATATTGATAAACCTGTGTCATTTCTACTTCCCTTCGTATGTGCATCGGTCGGTGAGCAATAAGACATTGACACGAAATTCGTTTTCATGCCTATAATAAACAAAAATATTATGCAATGTCCGCGTGATCATTCATGGCGGGAAAATTGTCAAACCATAATCACAATAGGGGAGCACATGAGCAACACGCCGCTTGGACGCGATGCCGGTGAAATCGCCATTGAGTACGGCATTTCACGGGAGGAACAAGATGCCATAACCGTTGTAAAAAAACGTATCAGTTGTGACGTTCATATTATCAATGATGGAGGCTTAAAATAATGAGCAATGAAAGAGGTATCTCTGTCTGGGTGGTGATTCTGCTTATCGCGCTGTTGATAGGCGGCGGTTTGCTGTGGTCTAAGTATTTTGCCAAACCGACGGCCGAGGTGATGATGCAGGGCGCGGATCAGGCCAAGCCCGCGATCGAAAAAGCCCATCGGGCTTCCGACGCAGTGGAGCGCGCAAATCAATTGACCGAAGAGACGGCGGAAAGAATCGGTGATTACGACAGCAAGTGAAAACAACGTTCTTGCTCGTGTAATTCAGCAATACGGTGCAATACGGTTCAGGGATATTTGTGTAAAATATTTCTTGACAAATATTGTTTGTTCATTTATGTAATGCGCCAAATCGGCACAGGATTTTTAAGATGGACAGAAAACTCAATGTAAACATTAATTTTTACGGTTATTGGTTTTATACCTATTTTACATTGGTCTGCCCGTCGCTGAACGAGGACTAGTTAAGGTAATTTAAACCAAAACAGCCATGGGTAGATCGAAAAAGTCGCCCATGGCTTTTCTTTTTTAGAGCCGGGGCGGCGAAAGCGCTCTGGCTTTTTTAATTACAGGAGGGGAAAAATGATTATTATCATGAAAGGTCACGCCACCGAAAAACAAATTGAAGAGGTGATTCGCTGGATTGAGTCCGTCGGGTACAAAGCTCATCCTTCGGTTGGCGTGGAAAGAACCGTTATCGGCGCGGTAGGTGACAACCGGAACAAGGAAATTCTGAAGTATGCGGAGTCCATGCCGGGCGTGGAAAAAACCATGCCGATTTTAAAGCCTTATAAATTGGCCAGTCGCGAATCGCATCAAGGCAACACGATCGTCAGCATCGGTCCGGTGAAAATCGGCGGTCCGGAGTTCGTGGTGATGGCCGGACCCTGCGCGATTGAAAGCGAAGAACAGCTGCAGGAATGCGCTTATGTCGCAAAAAAAGGAGGCGCCAAGATGATCAGAGGCGGCGCTTTCAAACCGCGCACTTCACCGTACAGCTTTCAGGGAATGGAGGAAGAAGGACTGAAAATTCTTCATCAGGTGAGTGTTAGGACTGGCCTTCCCACCGTAACGGAAGTCGTCAATCCGGCTGATGTGGATATTGTGGAATCTTACGCCGACATGCTGCAGATCGGGGCGCGCAATATTCAGAATTTCGCGCTGCTCAAAAAAGTCGGTCATTCGCGCAAACCGGTCCTTTTGAAAAGAGGGATGAGTACCACGATTGAAGAACTTTTGATGTCGGCGGAATATGTTCTTTCCGAAGGCAATGACAATGTCATTCTCTGCGAGCGGGGTATCCGGACTTTCGAGACGGCAACCAGAAACACGCTGGATTTGAGCGCCGTTCCGGTACTCAAAGAACTGACGCATCTTCCCGTTATCGTTGATCCCAGCCATGCCGCCGGCAATTGGAAATATGTGATTCCGCTGTCCCGCGCGGCGGTAGCGGTGGGCGCTGACGGTATTATTGTGGAAGTGCATCCCGAACCGGAAAAAGCTGTTTCCGACGGAGCCCAGTCTCTGAAACCGGAAAAATTCTACCAGCTGATGGACGAATTAAGGGCCATCAGCGCGGTCATGCGACATGGATATCGGGGAGAATAAGGAAAGGATTCATGGTATGCGAACGATAAAGGTTAATCTGGACAGGAAGTGTTCATCATCTTATGAGATCCGCATCGGCAATGATATATTAGACAGGATAGCATTGCTGATCGCGAAAAATCATAAAGCGGAGCGCTATGCAGTGGTTACGGACGATTACGTCGGCGCGCTATATGGGAAAAAATTTATTGATGTCTTGAAGGATATCGGTTTAGACGCCTTTATGATTGAATTTCCTTCCGGCGAAGCGTCCAAAAGCATGAAAACCGTTCTGGATATCGCGGGAAGATTAATGGATAATCGGGCGGACAGGGGAACCTGCCTGATTGCCTTAGGCGGCGGCGTCGTCGGCGATATTGCCGGTTTCGTCGCATCGATTTTTATGCGCGGCGTTCCGTGCATTCAGATCCCCACCACGCTTGTCGCCCAGGTGGACAGCAGTATCGGCGGGAAGACCGGGGTGGATCTTTCTCACGGGAAAAATCTGCTGGGGACTTTTTATCAGCCGACCGCTGTATTTGCAGACTTGCATTTTTTGAAAACGCTGCCGGAGAAGGAATTCAACAACGGGTTGGCGGAGATCATCAAATATGGAATTATTGATGATGAAAAAATGTTTTGTTCGCTGGAGGACAACATGGAGGCGATAAAATCCGGAGATCCGAAGCTCTTGCTAAGCATGGTGGCTGGCTGCTGTCAGATAAAAAAATCGGTTGTCGAAATTGACGAAAAAGAACATGGGCTGCGGCGTATCCTTAATTACGGACACACGCTGGGACACGCGCTGGAAACAATCTCCAAATATAAAATAACGCACGGCGAAGGTGTGGCGCTGGGCATGATTGCGGCGGCGCGAATTTCGGAAAAAACAGGCTATCTGGAAAAAGAGGCCAGGGAGCGCATTGAAGCGCTGATCGCTCAGGCAGGGCTTCCCGTGAAAATCAGCCGATCAATGGATGGTGAGAAAATAATCACGCAGCTGAAAATGGATAAGAAGAAAAAAGGGAATGTCGTTCATTTTGTCCTGCTGAAGAAAATCGGATTGCCCTTTATCAATGGACACGTTGAGAACGGGGTGATTGCCGGCGTCATCGAGGAGATGAAAAAATGAAACCGCGGAAGTTGGATGCTTTAAGAGGGAAAATGAAGGATAAGGACAAAAAGATTGTCCGGCTCTTAAACGAAAGAGCGCAAATATCCGTTCAGATCGGAAAAGTGAAAGGCGAGGGCGGTATTCAGGTTTATGATCCGTCTCAGGAAGCCAAGGTTCATCACTATTTGCGGGAGTTTAATTCCGGGCCATTACCGTCCGGGGCGGTGACGATAATTTTCCGGGAAATCATTTCCGCGTCGCGCGACTTGCAGAAACCGATGACCATTGCTTTTCTGGGACCGGAAGCGTCTTTTTCTCATCTGGCGGCGAGGCTGCATTTCGGCGAGTCGAGCATTTTCTTTCCGCAAACCGGAATATCCCGCGTCTTTGACGAAGTGGAAAAAGGTTCGATTGACTGGGGCGTTGTTCCCGTGGAAAATTCGCTGGAAGGATCGGTCAACGTGACACTGGACAGACTGATTACAACACCGCTGAAAATCCGAGCGGAGATTTATCTGCGCATCAGCCAATGTCTTATTTCGTCGGCCCGAAGCATGAAGGATATTAAAAGAATCTATTCTCATCCGCAGGCCCTGGCCCAGTGCCAGGTCTGGCTCAAAACCAATTTCCCCAATTGCGTTTTAAATGAAACGGAAAGTACGGCCGCAGCGGTGCAAATGATCAGGGGAAAGAAAAACGAGGCCGCGATAGGTAGTTCGCTTGCAGGGGACATTTACGGTTTGAAGCTGCTGGCCGAAGGGATTGAAGATAACGCTTCCAATACGACGCGTTTTCTCGTGATCGGGAATGGCGAGAGCGCTTCCACGGGCAAGGACAAGACCTCTCTGATTTTTGCCACGCCGCATTCTCCCGGTTCGCTGCACAGCGCGCTTTCGACATTCGCCCGACGAAAAATTAATCTGGCGAAAATTGAGTCGCATCCCGTGAAAGAAAAATTATGGGAATACAGCTTTTTTGTGGATATGATCGGACACACGTCGGACAAACAGGTGAAAAGCTGTCTGCTGGAACTGGAAAAGAAAACAACATTTTTGAAGATTCTCGGCTCGTACCCGCGAAGCGAGGGCGCTTTATGATTTGCATTCCCGTGACCTCACACAAAAATAAAGAAGCGTTGCGGGTTATTGCCAGGAGCATATCACATGCCGATTTCATAGAACTCCGGATGGATTTAATCGGGGATGGAAATCTCGCGGAATTAATTTCCGCCGTACGCCGCCAGTCGGCGTCAGTTAAAGTCATTATAACCTGCCGCAAGAAAGAAGAAGCTACCCGGGGAGAAATATCAGCGGCGCCCGCCCGCGTTCCTGTCATAACGGCAAAAGAAAAAATGGCCCTGCTTAAAGAAGCGGTTACGCTGGGAGCGGACTTTATTGATATCGAGCTTGCGGAAGGCAAAAGGGCAATTCACGAGATACAGTCGTTATGCGCGGAAAGCCACGGCAAAACAAAGGTTATCATTTCCTACCACAACCTCAAAGAAACGCCGCGCTTCGCAAAATTAAAAGCGATATTTAATCAGTGCGCGAAATTCGAACCGGCCGTCGTGAAAATCATCACAACAGCCCGAAACGCGGACGATAATCTTGTAACGCTGAATTTAATCCCTCTGGCCCGGCGACACTCCCGGGATATCATTGCTTTTTGTATGGGAGATAAAGGCTTGCTGAGTCGCGCCGTTGCTCCTTTTCTGGGAAGTTATCTGAGCTTTGCCGCGCTGGAGAAAGAGGGGCAATCAGCGCCGGGGCAGTTCACGGTTCGGGAAATGAAAACCATCCGGAAGTTGTTCGGGGACAAACAGCGAGATCCTTTGCCGTCGACGTCTTCTCTGCAGCGATCAACGCCACAAAATTTCGTTTTGCTCGGCAATCCGGTTGGTCACAGTTTGTCCCCCCTCATGCATAACACGGCTTTGAAAAAAATGGGCATTAATGAACATTACACCGCTTTCTGCGTTGACGATATCTGTCGCGCGGTGGAGGGCATCAGGGGAATGAATATTCGCGGTGCCAGCGTCACCATTCCGTTTAAAGAAACGGTTATGCAATATCTGGATGATATCGATGATGATGCGCTGGCTCTGGGCGCTGTGAACACGATTTTAAACAACAACGGACGTCTTACCGGTTGCAACACGGATTGGCTGGGTCTCGTGCTCACCCTCAAAAAAGCGATGACGATAAAAAATAAAATCTTTGCCGTTATTGGCGCGGGAGGGACAGCAAGAGCGGCGGTTTTCGGAATACTCAAAGAGGGAGGCATTCCGGTGATTTTTAACCGGACCTCTGAAAAAGGGAAGAAGCTTGCCGAAGAGTTTAATATTTCGTTTCATCCTTTTTCCGGAATCAAAAAGTTCAAGGCCGAATGCCTGATCAATACAACGTCCGTGGGCATGTCTCCGCGCACGGATAAAGCCCCCGTGAAACCGTCGGCGCATGCCGGATACAAATATGTCATGGATGTAATTTACAATCCCCTGAAGACGAAATTGCTGACCGATGCCGAAAAACAGGGATGCAGGATTTTGTCGGGGCTGGATATGTTTGTTCATCAAGGCGCCGAACAATTAAGATTATGGACAGGCAAGGAACCGCCGCGAGCGCTGATGAAAAAAGTCATATTCAAGAGGTTGACCGCAAAGTGAAAGAAAGCACCAATCCATCAAAGGCATTATACGCGACGGTCCGGGTTCCCGGTTCAAAGAGTTTAAGCCAGCGGGCGCTGGTGGCCGCCGCTCTGGCGAAGGGCGATTCCGTAATCAGCAATATTCTTATTGCTCAGGATACGACGTACCTGATCGGCGGACTGCGCGCACTGGGGGCGCAGATTGTTCCCGTGGAAGACGGGTTTTCAGTCTCCGGCACGGCGGGCAACATAAAAAAAAGCACAGAAGCATTGTTTCTGGGAAACAATGGCACGGCGTTGCGGTTTCTGACCGCGCTGGTTTGCCTGGGCGAAGGGAAATATATTCTAACCGGAGAAAAACGGCTCTGCGAAAGACCGGTGGGCGCTCTGGCGGAAGCGTTAAGCGAAATGGGGGTTGATATTCTGACCAGCAATAACTGCCCCCCGGTGCAGATAAACGCGAAGGGTCTCAAGGGCGGAAAGGTGACGTTGCGGGACATCGAAAGTTCGCAGTATGTTTCGGCGCTTCTTTTATGCGCGCCGTACACATTGCAGGGCATTGCTTTGACGCTGGAAGGTGGGGTGGTCTCCGCTCCTTATATAGAACTGACCATCCAGGTCATGCGCGACTTCGGCGCGAATATCACTAAAAAAAGTAAGTATGAATATCACGTTCAAGCGGGAGAAACATACCGGGGGCGCCGATATGTTGTTGAAGGAGATGCGTCCAGTGCTTCTTATTTTTTTCTTGCGGCCGCGCTCCTGAAGAAAACGATCAGGATCGAAGGAATCAGCCGCCAAAGCAGACAGGGCGATATCCGGCTCCTGAACGTTTTCGAGGAACTCGGTTGCCGGGTGACATCGGGGGAAAATTGGGTCGAGATAACCGGCGGCGATTTGAAAAAAGGTGACTTTACCTTTGATCTGAATGATATGCCGGATATGGTTCCGACGCTGGCGGTGTTGTCCGCCTTTCGCGAGGGACAGACCATCATCGATCATGTGGCTCATTTAAGAATAAAGGAAAGCAATCGTCTGCAAGCGGTGGTGACGGAACTGAACCGGACCGGCATTGAAGCAGGGGAAATCTCCGACGGTGTTGTGATTCGAGGCGGCAAAATGCGTCCGGCGGAAATAGAAACGTACAACGATCATCGCATGGCCATGTGCTTCGCCATTGCCGGCCTGGTCGTTCCCGGAATGAAAATCAGCGACAAGCAATGTGTTGACAAGTCGTTTCCCTCTTTCTGGGAGGAATTAAAAAAACTATGAGAGTTGTCTTAATCGGATATAGGGCGACGGGAAAATCCACGGTGGGCAGGATTCTTGCCCGGATGCTGCAGGTTCCTTTCTGGGACACCGATAAGATGGTGGAAAAAAACGTGGGGATGCCGATCAAGGAAATTGTGGCGCTCCACGGTTGGGAGTATTTCCGCGCCAAAGAAAGAGAGACCATAAAATTTCTGATGACGAAAGAGGGCTGTGTCATTGCGACCGGCGGCGGAGTGGTTTTATTCAGGGAGAATGTGGATTTATTGAAAAACAACGTCGATTTATTGAAACAATCGAGCGTTGTTGTCTGGCTGAATGCGCCTCTTCAGGATATCATTGAAAGACTGAAAAGCGACGCGCAACGCGACGCGATGCGTCCTCAATTTACTTCCGGAGATATCGTTCAGGAGACCATCGATACCATGAGGCAAAGGCTGCCGCTGTATGAAAGCGCCGCTGATCACACGGTGGATACTTTGGATAAAGATCCACAGCAGGTTGCCGAGGCAATTTATCAATATTTGCGTAAAACGGAAAAGTTGGATAAAATCACTCACACCGATCATTAAGGGGTAAATTATTATGTCCGGGAATACCATCGGCAGTGTTTTTCGCGTAACGACGTGGGGAGAATCGCACGGGAAGGCTTTGGGCGCCGTTATCGACGGCTGTCCTGCGGGGCTTTGTCTGGAAGAATCCGATATTCAGCAGGCGCTGGACAGAAGGAAACCGTCAACAGCGGTGTCGTCAACGACGCGGCAGGAGAGCGACAACGTTGAAATCCTTTCCGGTGTTTTTGAAGGCAAAACAACCGGAACGCCCGTTTCGTTGATGATTAGAAACATGGATGCCCGATCGTCATCCTATGATGAATTGAAAGAGGTATTTCGCCCCGGTCAGGGAGATTTTACTTATCTGCAAAAGTACGGCATCAGAGACTGGCGCGGCGGAGGACGGGCCTCCGGCAGAGAAACGGCCGCGCGTGTCGCCGCGGGCGCCGTTGCCGCCAAAGTGATTGCCCGATC
Organism: Smithella sp.; assembly: GCA_030018675.1. Classification (GTDB taxonomy): domain Bacteria; phylum Desulfobacterota; class Syntrophia; order Syntrophales; family Smithellaceae; genus Smithella. The sequence continues at coordinate 4,280 of JASEHT010000028.1, read as the reverse complement.
AGGGATAGAAGTCATTGCCTACACCCAGGCGATCGGTTCCATCGAAATGGACAGAAATAAACTGCCGGTGGACAAAAAACTGAGGAAAAGCGTCCAAGAGAATCCTCTTTTTTGTCCCGATGCGCAGGCCGCGGCAAAAATGGAAAAAAAGCTTGCGGCCGTCCGAAAAAAGGGTGATTCGTTAGGCGGTGTGGTGGAAGTCATTGTCCTCGGTTGCCCCGCAAGTCTGGGCGAACCGGTTTTCGACAAGATCGATGCGGATCTGGCCAAGGCTCTGATGAGCATCGGCTCGGTCAAAGCGGTGGAAGTCGGCGATGGATTTGCTCTTGCCGGCCTGCAGGGTTCTCAGTCCAACGATCAGATGACTCAAAAAGGATTTAAAACAAATCACGCGGGGGGAATCCTTGCGGGCATAACCAACGGCGAAAAAATCGTACTGCGTGCTTACTGCAAACCGATACCTTCAATAGCGAAACCCCAGCAGACGATCGATTCCAAAGGAAAAGAACGCGTGATTGAAATTCACGGCAGGCACGATATCTGCGTCCTGCCCCGCATCGTTCCAGTTTGCGAAGCGATGGTGAACATAGTGCTGGCGGATCATCTGCTCAGACAGAAAGCGATTGGCGAATGAAAAATATCAAGGTGGGCATCATCGGCGGCACCAACGGCATGGGAAAATGGTTTGCCCGTTTGCTCAGAAAAGAAGGATATACCATCCATGTCTGCGGCAGAAAAACGAAGCTGCAGATAAACGATCTGGCCAGGCTCTGCAATGTGATTGTTGTTTCCGTGCCCATTTCCGCCACCGCCACTATCATTAAAGAAGTCGGCCCACTGCTGACAAAAGATCAGCTTCTGATGGATCTGACATCGCTCAAAAAGGAACCCGTGAAACTGATGCTGGCTAATACTCAGGCTGAAGTCATCGGCTGTCATCCGCTTTTCGGCCCGCAGTTAAAAGATGTCTCCAAACAGAATGTTATTTTATGTCCGGCGCGCGGAAAAAAATGGCTGGGCTGGCTCAAAAGCGTTTTGAAGAAAAATAAGATGTCCATCTCGGAAACGACGCCGGATCGACACGATAAAATGATGGCGATTGTTCAGGTTCTCAATCATTTAAACACAATTACTCTGGGCATGGCGCTGGCTGAAACAAAGATACCTCTTACGGAAATGAACAAATACTCCACGCCGTTTTTCCGGATAAAACTTGATATTATCAAAAAAGTTTTTACGGAAAGTCCTGAAATGTATCTTGATATCATCATGGGAAACCCGGAAACAGAAATAGTGCTAGACCTTTACCAAAAAGCCATGATAGACATTCACAGGAAAATTAAATTCGGCAGCAGAGCGAAATCTCAAGAGACGGTATTGAAGACAGCCAGGAAGTTATATAGGAAAGATCAATAAAGCAGCTCCAATCATAACGGCATTTCAGAATGCTGGTGGTCTTTACCGAAACCGGCATCACCGCGGAATCAGGCATGTCGTATTTCCGCAATCCGTAAGAACTCTTGACTCAAAACTCATTCCGGAGATTTCACACTTGAAAGCTTTTTTAAGCTCCGGCAGGCGTTGGCCTTTTGCCTTCACATGTAAACATGCCGCGGAGACTGTGTCACAATAGAAAAAATGTCATTCCGAACGTATGTGAGGAATCTTAAACCTTTGAAGTTATTAGAATCAAGATTTCTCGCTTCGCTTCGAAATGACATAAAAGTTAATTGCGACACGGTCTGGCGCTGCGGGGGCAGATCAGCAAATCCGGCTGACTTGACAATGATCGGGCCAGTCACATCATGTTTGAACTCGAAAGGAGAAAAATCATGTTTCGGAAAAAATACATCGACAAGCGGAAGACTGCCTGGTCAGGCGGCATAACAAAACATATTGCGGCCATCATCCTGTGTTTGACCATGCTCAGTTACGGCACGCAGGCATGGGGTTACACAGCAGGGCCGGGGGCCGATGACGGCACGTTATTAGGAAATAGCACCCTCAATACCGCCGTCGGTGCAAACAGCACGGCCGACCGCGACGGCAGCACCGCCATTGGCGCTTTAAGCGCCGCCACCGGCAAAGCCGGCACCGCCACAGGCAATTCCAGCAAGGCCACTGCCTTTGCCAGCAGCGCCTATGGCTGGAACAGCAACGCTGCAACCGAATACAGCACCGCTATCGGCTTCCAAAGCCAGGCCCTCTGGAATTACGCCACCGCTATCGGCGCTGATAGCATAGCCAAAGGTAATAAAAGCATCGCTATCGGCGTTACCAGCCGCTCTTATGGCACTTCCACTATTGCCATTGGTAACACCAGCACCGCCGGCATTGAGAACGACCCCGATGCTGACGCCGGCATCGCCATCGGCGAAAACAGCGCTGCCACAGGTGCTTACAGTGTCGCCATTGGCTGGAGTAGCATCGGCCAAGCCGAAAACAGCACCGCTATCGGCCTGCGGGCGAAATCTACGGGAATCAATTCTGTTGCCATCGGCGGTAACTCCAATGACGATGGCCAGGCGAACGTTGTCTCTGTAGGATTATCCACGGGAGCATATGCCTTTACGCGCAGGATCACCAACGTCACCGCCGGTACTGCCGATACGGACGCGGCGAACGTCGGTCAGCTCAATGCCTTAATCGACGTCAATAATACCTCCGGGGCTGCCGATCCTTCCGCAACAGGAAACAACTCCATAGCCATCGGCGGTGGTTCCGTCGCAAGTGAAGAAAACGTTGTCTCTGTAGGGAACGCGACCACCCAGCGCAGGATCACCAACGTTGCCGCTGGCACGGCCGGTACCGACGCAGTGAATAAAGACCAGCTCGATGCCGCTATCGCCAGCGTGACATCCGACACGAGCAGCCTGGAAGAGGCAAAGGCATACACGGATGATAAAATCGCCGTCAAAAATACCTCCGGGGCTCTCGATCCTTCCGCGACAGGAGATGATTCCGTCGCCGTGGGTTCAGGCGCCGTCGCCTCCGCCGCTAACACCGTTGCCGTGGGAAGCAACGCTCAGGCAACGGGAGCCAATGCCATCGCCATCGGACGCGGCGCTACGGCAACCGGGTCTGTTGCCTTAGGTACCAATGCCTCGGCATCCAATGGCGGATCAGCCTTTGGCGATAACACCACGGCCAGCGGAACAAACAGCGCCGCCATCGGCTATGGTGCGACCTCGACGGGAAGCAACTCTGTCGCCATCGGGTCCAACTCCACCGACGGGGGACAGAGCAACGTTGTCTCCATGGGATCAACAGGCAACGAGCGCAGGATCACCAACGTTGCCACTGGCGCTGCCGATACCGACGCGGTAAACGTGGCCCAACTAAATACAACTTCATCCACTACTCTGGCCTCGGCCAATGCCTACACCGACAGCAGCATTGCCGGCAGCCTGGCCTCGGCAACCGCCTACACGGACAGAAAGATTAATGACCTGAGCGATGAGGCTCACCGGGGCATTGCCGGAGCCATTGCGTTGTCCCGGGCGATTATGTCCCTTAATCCCGGTGAATCCGGCATTTCCGCAGGGTTTGGCCAATCCGGCGGTCAGGGCGCCGTTGCGCTGTCTTTTCAGCACAACACCAAGGATAACATCCAATTCAACATCGGCGCCAGTTTCGACACATCGAATGTGCAGGTAGGCGGCGGAATCGGCATTAAGTTTTAAGTCGTCATGATTTCCTTTAGGAATAAGGGGTCGAATGTGAGTAATAAAAATTCGACTCCTTATTCCATCTTTTTGATCACCTTTCATTATAATTGTCGCAATAACATCTTTTTGATTTTTGCCAAAACATGGTATATCTTATGCCTGCAATATCAAAACCAGATGAAAGAAAGAGACAATAACTGGTCTATGGAAGAAAAAATCGACAAGGTCGCTGCAATGATCGCGGTATCGAAAAGGCTGGTGGTGTTTACCGGAGCCGGTATCAGTACGGAATCCGGCATTCCTGATTTCCGCGGCCCGGACGGGCTCTGGACCAAGGTTGACCCCGAAGATTTCACCATTGACAGATTTTTACGCTCCGGAGAAACGCGCAAAAAAGTCTGGTACTATCTTGTGGAAGGCGGGTTGATGGCCAATGCCCAACCCAACCGGGCGCACATGGCAATTGCCGAACTGGAAAGAATGAATAAGCTTAGCTCAATCATTACGCAAAATATAGACAACCTGCACCAGCGGGCAGGCAACCATCCCCAAAGAGTTCACGAACTGCACGGCAATATGCAATGGCTGGTATGTCTGGATTGCGGCGAGCGT
>JASEHT010000289.1 GCA_030018675.1 Smithella sp. | reverse complement strand
TTTTTCGCTTTTTCATAGTTACGAGTTACAATGGACATGACCTCAGCGTCAATATTCTTTGCCGTCTCTTCGCTGTAATCCTTATGGGTCGCAAATTCTCTGCCCAGAAATATTTGCTCTTCTTTTTTCCCGTAGCTCAAAGGCCCCATTTTTGCGCTCATGCCCCATTCACACACCATTTTTCTGGCCAAATTGGTGGCGCGCTCAATGTCATTTCCGGCACCGGTTGTAAAATCATGCAACACCAATTCTTCGGCCGCTCTTCCTCCCAGCAGGATAGAGATATTGTTCTCCAGATATTTCTGGGGATACGTGTGCTTTTCATCAATCGGCAACTGCTGAGTCAAGCCAAGAGCTCTCCCTCTGGGAATAATTGTCACCTTATGAATCGGATCCGTTCCGGGAATCAAACGGGCGACCAGAGCATGTCCCACTTCATGATAGGACGTGTTTCTTTTTTCTTCATCGCTGATCACCATGCTCTTTCTTTCCGCGCCCATTAAAATCTTATCTTTGGCAAACTCGAAATCGCTCATATTGACCTTTTCTTTATTGGCCCGGGCGGCATTGAGCACCGCCTCATTGATAAGATTTTCGATGTCTGCTCCGGATGTTCCGGGAGTGCCTCTTGCCAGCACGGCAAAATCGACATCTTCCGCAATCGGCGTTTTACGGGCGTGAACCTCAAAGATTTTCTCCCTGCCTTTGACATCGGGCAGAGGCACAACAACCTGTCTGTCAAATCGCCCTGGACGCAGCAGCGCCGGATCTAGAACATCGGGGCGGTTGGTTGCGGATATGAGAATAACGCCTTCATTGGACTCAAATCCGTCCATCTCCACAAGCAACTGGTTGAGCGTCTGCTCTCTTTCATCATGGCCGCCTCCCAGGCCGGCGCCTCTGTGACGTCCGACAGCGTCGATTTCATCGATAAATATTATGCACGGAGCGTTCTTTTTTGCCTGGCTGAACAAATCCCGCACGCGGGAAGCGCCGACGCCGACAAACATTTCCACAAAATCAGAACCGCTGATCGTCAAAAAAGGAACTTCCGCTTCACCGGCAATGGCGCGCGCCAATAGCGTTTTACCGGTTCCGGGAGGACCGACAAGCAACAATCCTTTGGGAATTCTGCCGCCGAGTTTCGTGTATTTTTTAGGATCCCGCAAAAAATCTATGACCTCTTCCAGCTCGGCCTTGGCTTCATTGATTCCGGCTACGTCGGCGAATGTGACCCGTTTGGATTTATCAGTAATCAAACGCGCTTTGCTTTTGCCGAAAGCCATCGCCTTTCCGCCGCCGGACTGCATCTGACGCATGAAAAATATCCAGACACCGATGAGAAGAACAAATGGCGCCCAGGAAATCAAAATGGTCAACCAGGCCGATTCCTCCACCGGTTTGGCGGTTATTTTCACCCCTTTTTCCCTGAATTTCTCGACCAGTTTATCGTCTTTGGGAGCAAATGTTTTAAAGGCGCTGTCATTCGTCAACTTGCCGGCAATATTATCGCCCTGGATGGTCACCTCCATGATTTCGCCTCTATCCAACAGCGTGATCATTTCACTGTAAATTAGTTCTTTTGTTTCTGACTTGGGCTGGTTATAAAGCTGCCAGACAAGCAGAAAAACGAGCATTATCGTGAGCACGAGGGCTATATTTTTTTGGGACTGGTTCAATATTTTTCTCCTTAAAATCAATAGTCTTTTAGTCTTTATAATAATATTGCATTTAACTCAAATATTTTCTGACAGCGGCCCGGAACACTCTAATCCGTTTTAGAATCGATAATTTCGATCGCGAGAACTTTTTTCGTATTTGCCGTTATTTTAACCCGATCGCCCAGATGCGTTTTTCCCACGCCAATAACCGACAGGTCATCAACCAGCAACATCATTTCATCCCGACTCCCGCGGCTTATTTTCCGATCAATAAAAAATTTCTTTATTTTCTGCCTGCCGGTCATGCCCATAGGATAAAACCAATCACCCTCTCTCCTGTTTCTCACTATCAAAGGTTGTTGAATCCTGTCCAAATCCATGTAAATAGTATTTTGCGAGGCAAAATCAATCTTATCTTTTCGGATTCGTTTGGCGATGATGGCGACGTTCAGTTCTTTAATGAAAATAGATCCCGGCGCACTCAATACATATTCATACGTGAGCTTCTTTTCCCGGCTTTTTCGTTTCTCCAGAATCAGAGCCTGATATTCTTTCCTGGCTTCAATTTTCATGGGCAGAATAATCTTTTTGCCGGATTCACTATTCCGGGCTATCCCGTCCAGAGACTTCACATGTCGATAGGATATGCCGTTTTTATCCGGGCTGAATTCCTCCAAAACAGTTTTAAACAGTCTCCATCTGATGGCCGGAGGAAGTTTATTGATTACATTTAACTTCAAGGCGACATGATTCGCATCTTTCTGAATGAATGCTTTCCGCAGGGATCGGGCAACCTGATCTTTGATGAATTCATCCTCATTACGCAATATCTCCGCCATTTGCGAGAGGCTTGCTTCAATGTTCGGATTATATTTTTTTCTCAGATAAGGGATCAGTTCGGCTCTGATTTGATTGCGCAGATACTTGATGTTTTTGTTGGAGGCGTCCTGACGGTATTTGATGGCTGATGTTTTCAGATACGCAATAATTTCCTCCCGGGAAATTTCAAGCAGAGGACGGATAATTTTTTCATCCCTCTTGGG
>JASEHT010000288.1 GCA_030018675.1 Smithella sp. | reverse complement strand
CGTCATGCGCTTCCGGTAAGCCCAGATACTCCGCGATATTTTTCAAGACCGCATTGATGATCGGCATCGAAACATTAATGTAATTAAAATTAATCCATAAAACATTTCTGCCCCGCAAAGGATACGCCAGCTCCGTCCGCGCAATCAGCAAAGCGTTATCATCAATCGAGGTCTTATCAATTACCTTGTAGCCCAGGCGACGGAAGTAAAATTCCATCGAGCGATTACAACATACCGCGAGGCTGAAATTCGAAGCCAACAGTCGCGCAACCGGCTCGAGCCACAACATATCGCCCAGGTGAATGAATTTCGGATAGTCAAGATATAGAACAACTTGTGTTGACGTATCCACGTTTTTATTTTTACAGAAACACTTGTCAATGCCATGGCGTTTTATGAATGACTTATAAAATATTTTTTCGGGAATCTGCAGGGTGTGGTTCATCTTTCTATTATCCTTGACGCACTCCAAACATTCTTTCTGTGCAGACAATTCTATTACGCACTGATAACTTTATTGTACACAGCCTCCAGATGATCGATATATTGATCGATGCTGTATTTTAAGGATGACCCTAACACATTGCGGCTCATGGTCCTATAAAACTCATCGTTTTTTACACCGATGATCTTCATAATCGCTTCGGCCATTTCTTCCGGATTCCCGGCCTCGACAAGATAGCCGTTATAACCGTTTGTAATCAACTCCGGAATACCGCCCCGGTCGGACGCGACAACCGGCTTGCCGAAAGAGAAGGCTTCATAAATGACAATCGGGGAATTATCCATGCAAAGCGAGGGAACCGCAACCACCGTGGAATCGATATAATACCTTTCCATTTTATCGTTGGGAACATTGCCGACAAAATGGACATTCGCGCCGATCCCCAGACGGCGTGATATTTTTTTCAAATTGCCCTCTTCCGCGCCTCTTCCGGCTATGAAAAGTTCGGCATTGGGAATATTCTGCAAAACGATTCTGAAGGCTTTCAGCAGCGATTCACAGCCCTTGTTCTTCTCCAGGCTGCCTACAAAGAGAATTTTTCTGCCCAGGGAACTTTCCGTGATGTCACGACGTTTTTCTGTAAAATAAGGCGACACAAATACGTTTTTAAAACCCTGGCTCGTCATATAACTTTTCATCAGCTGCGTCGCGACAATGTAAGCATGAACCCTTCCTTTCTGAAAGTAATGTTTTATTTTAAAAAGATAGTCATAAAAGGGATACTGAAGCGGATTCAGGCACCTGTGTCTGACGCACTTGAAACCGATTCCCTGATCGCAGATTTCCCGATCATCTTTATGGACGCCCCAGAACGAGGGGCAGACCATGCCGAAATCATGAACCGACCGGACGGCTTTGCAATTTTTAACCGGCATCAAGAAAGTAAGAATATGCCTGTCGATATTATGCAGATGAATGACGTCAGGGCTGAAAGATCTTATTGTTTTCCTGAGCCTGATATAGCCAGCGGGATTAATCAGAAACTGATAAACATATCGGAGAAATTCCGATTGCGGTTCTTTCACCACCACCAGATTCTTTTCATCAATGTTTTGATCACCGAAACAGAAAAGCAAAACATCGTGACCTCTTTGTCTGAGCCTGGTTATCTGATGCTTAAGGACAACCTCCGCTCCTCCCGTGTTCGAATAATGGCCATGCAGCATTAATATTTTCATTTTACGTTCTTTTCCCCATAGCAACCTGCATGCAGACAGAAAAAAATCATGTTTGTGAGTCGAAAAAAGTTTTTTATAAATTCCGGCTTCTCTTTCCAAACCACCTTTATGAAGTTTTTTATTTCACCGAAACTGTTTTTCCGAATAACATTATGCCAAACCTCATCAAATTGACCTCTCATAACACTGTCCGTCATGGTTTGACGCCAATTTTGCATGAGCGCCTTGTCGTAACCTTTGCTTACGGCGTACGCCAGCGGCCTTTCAATAAAAGCGAAGTTCGCCTTGAATTGATTATAATCCATCGCCAGGGATAAATTATTGTCATGCCGCCGCCACACTGCGGCTATTTTTTCACTCAATATCACGTTGCCGTGCAGAGCAAGCCGCAACAAGGATTCCCAATCGGTGCTCGAAATATCTATTTCATAGAAGCCGATACGACAGGCCGTTGGCCGGTGATAAAGGGTTGTCAGATGGGGAATTTTATACTGATGCCAGTTGAGAAAAAGATCGATGCCTTTCATAAAGATTTGCTCAGCGACCAGACGATGAGTGTACGGCGGACGGAATTTCCGTTGTCCCGTATGTTTCACTCCCGCGGTAAAAAGCACAACGTTCTCATGAAGACTGATCTGCCGCATCGCAAAGGAAATGTAGCTCGCATCCGTCAGATAATCATCTCCGTCCAGATTCAGAACCCACTCTCCCCGGGCAAGTTCATACAACGTATGCCTGTAGTTTGCCGTTTTCCCGAGATTCTTTTCATTCCTGAAATATCTAATCTTTTCATCCCCCGTAAACTTATGTACGATTTCCGAAGTATTATCGGAAGAGCAGTCGTCGGCAATGATAATCTCCAGGTTAGCGTAATCCTGTCCCAACGCGCTTCGGAGAGCATCTTCCAGATAAGCGGCCTGATTATAAGTCGGAATCATTATGGTAACCAGCGGTAATGTCATCGCCATCTATTCCTGATTTCTGAAACTTTTTTCCCGGAAAAAAGTTTTAATCCGGCGGGG
>JASEHT010000287.1 GCA_030018675.1 Smithella sp. | reverse complement strand
TCCAGGAAGGCTATTTTGAAGTTAATTTGAAAGGGAATTATACCTTTGTCAACGACACCGTATGCCGGGTGATGGGTTGCAAACGGGAAGAACTGATCGGCATGAACAATCAGCAATACACCGACAAGGATGAATTGAAAAAAGTCTATCAGGCTTATCACGATGTTTATGCGACCGGCAATCCCAACAAGGAACTCGTCTGGACGATTACCAGCAAGGACGGGACCCGAAAACATATCGAGGGATTCATCTCCCTGCTGAAGGATTCCTCCGGCAGGCCGGTAGGATTCCGGGGCATCGCTCACGACATTACCGAACGCGTCCGGATCAAACAAAAACTGCGGGAAGAAGAACAGCGTTTTCGGGCTTTCGCCGAACAATCCTCCGATATCATTATCATGGTCAATAAAGATGGCGCGATCACCTATGAGAATCCTGCTGTCGGGATTCTGGGCATCCCTCCCGACGACAGAATCGGCGCCAATGTATTTGAACGCGTCCACCCGGAGGATTTAAAACTTGTGACGGACTCATTTCAACAATTGTTCAGCGATGCAAACGCGCCTGTCCAGAAAGCTGAAGTCCGCATCGCTCACGCGGACGGTAGCTGGCGAACGTTTGAAGCGATGGGAAGCAATCTTGTGCATGAAGGTGCTATTCAGGCCGCGATTGTCAACCTCCGTGACATCACCGAACGCAAGTATTCGGAAGAGAGGCTCCAGAAAACGCTGGAAAGCCTCAAAAAAGCCGTGGGCACCACCATTCAGGTTCTCGTTTCCGCTCTGGAGTCCAGGGATCCTTACACGGCGGGCCACCAGTCCCGGTCTGCGAATCTGGCCTGTGCCATTGCCGAGGAGATGGGATTGGATGAGGACACCATAGAAGGAATCCACATGGCGGGCGTCATTCACGATATCGGAAAGTTATCGATACCGGCGGAGATATTATCTAAACCGACCAAGCTGACAAACATTGAATTCTCACTGATCAAAGTCCACCCGCAGAGCGGATACGACATGCTGAAGGATGTGGAGTCCCCCTGGCCCCTGGCACAAATCGTTCACCAGCATCATGAAAGACTCGATGGGACCGGTTATCCCTGCAACCTGAAAAACGGCGACATTATCATGGAAGCCCGTATCATGGCTGTTGCCGACGTGGTTGCAGCCATGGCGTCCCACCGTCCTTATCGCGCGTCTTTGGGCATTGAGGCGGCGCTTGAAGAAATAGAAAAGAACAAGGGCATTCTTTACGACGAAACCGCCGCCGACGCCTGCCTGAAATTATTCAAAGAAAAGGGCTATCAGCTGATATAAAAATACTCTGAAGAAAGAAGAAATAAACGACCATGAAGGAAAAACGAAAAACGACCCGGCTCCAGGAATTTAACGAAATCACCGTATCCGTCGTCTCGGGAGAGCACGATCTTCAGCAGGAAAAAATGTCGTATAATTACAGCGAAGATATCTCCGTGACCGGCGCAAAAATACGGGGCAGTATTCTCTTACCCGTTGATACGCTTGTGAAGATCGATTTCACTTTGGAGGCCCTGAAAAAACAGATAACCGCCATCGGAAAAGTCAAATGGATCAAGGTGATCATCGAGGATAAATTTTATCAGGCGGGCATCGAATTCGTCGATACACCGGATGAAGCGATTCAGAAGATAGAGGATTACATATCCTGGAAAAAAGAAAACGCCAGCCTGAAGCCCTTCAGGATTATTGCAAAAATTAATGAAAAAGAATAGGGGCCGACGCTGTTCAGATAAGGCGACTTTATTTTCCACGCACTCGTTTTTCCGGAAATTGTCTTTCCAAACCACGATCATTAACAGATGGCCGATGGATTCAGTCTTTACGGTTTTTTAAATCTATAATCTTGCGAATCTTTTCTGTGTCAGTTTGTTATTCTCAATAACTTTTCTTATATATTAATTGTCTCATAATAGTCTATACATTGGTCATTCCGGCATGGGTCTAGCCGGCCATGGTGCCCTCTGGGTAAATCCAGAATTATTTAAACTGGACCCCAGCCTCCGCCGGGGTGACGACTGTGGTGTTCACGTGCCCAATGTCGTAACTATTGTTGGACTGTTAATAAATAACCCCGGGAGGGAACTTGTCCTCCCGGGGTTAAATTCATTAAAGGTTAAACAACAATACTTTTAGAAGCTAAGCGTAAGTTTGTTGAGGACGATGAAATCATCCGAGACTTCAAAGGGAGCTTGTCCGGGCGGATGTTGAGCTCCTTTAAAATAATCACCGGTAAAGAGATAACCAAAGCCCAGCATATAGGACAGGTTATTGGTGATTTTGTAGGTGCTGACGAGATCAATTTCCGTACCGTAGGTTCCATTCAGGTAGGGTTTTTTAGCTTTTTCGGGCATAACAGGTTTTTTGTCGGCAGACGCGTAAGAGACTGACAGCACAACATCCCACTGTGCGGTAGGTTTTACGCCGACTCTACCCTGGAAGAACCAGGCATTTTTCATCGGACCGTTTAAATTGGAGTAGTTATGACCGCTGACTTCACCTACCCAGTAGTTAACGGTGTCATTGTTGAACAGAAGCAGAGTGGGATTCCAGTCAACACCGCCGGAAACAACATCATGGGCCTTGTCATCATCGGGATTGCCGTCGCCCTGCAGGAATGCAAAGGTACCGCCCACATTGAACATGCCAAAGTTGGTAGCGGCATCCAGGAATACAGCCAGAGAATCGGCT
>JASEHT010000286.1 GCA_030018675.1 Smithella sp. | reverse complement strand
TTTGAGAAAAACTCACCTTTTTTATATTTTCTGGATTTACCCGCGCTGAGAATAGCATCGATTACTTCATCCGGCAAGGAAGCGTTTTTTCGCAGATGCCGCCTGAACTTCTCTATGTAGATATCCATTCTTTTTTGATGAGAATTTTCTTTCACATTATGGAATATAGGAAATTTATTTTTTTATGTCAAGGACATACACATAAAATGCAATTTGTTTTTATCGTTAATTACTATCAATAATGTCCGAAGGTTTTCGCTTTGCCGTTGAAAATACGATAAACAAAAATCGTGTAGCCGATTACCACCGGCATGCCGATGAGAGCGATGACGCTCATCCTTTCCAAGGGATGCAATGCTGTAACGATGACTTCAATACTTATGCTAGAGCCTGACCCACGGCTTGCTTCGTTGTTGATCCCTCTGATGGCCTATAAAATTATTTTCACTTGTTATTTGAAGCGTTAATATATTATGATTAAGCGCATTCAAATTCGGAAATTGGTCAACATAAAATTAACTTTTTATTAATCAAAAGGAGGGTTATCTTGAAGAGAAAATTCGCAATGGCAAGAATTATTTTTGCTGCCGTGTTGCTTGCGCTCACTGTTTTATGCTTTCATCCGGGAATTTCTTACGCCGACGCGCCGAAAGACGTGAAAATCGAATATAACCCCAGCACCCAAACGCTGGCGGTCACCATTACGCACAAATCCATGTTCGGCGGCATGCATTACATCAAGAGCCTTGAAATCAAAAAGAATTCTGTTCCGATCAGCATGAACACCTATGATTCGCAACCGAAAGAGGTTCCCTTTACCTACACCTATAAATTGGACGCCGCCGAAGGAGACACGCTGGAAGCAAATGTTGTTTGCAGCATGTCCGGAAACAAAAGTGCATCGGTTATCGTAAATAAAGCAAAAAATTAGGCCGGATCAGATAACGACTTCGTATCAGCAGCATTGTACCTTCCACGTTTGTCGGGTGGAAGTAAAAAAGAGAAGAGGCTTTGCAGGATAATTGTTTTGATATAGCGCTTGAAGGCGGAACGCTGATTTCCATGTCCGCCGGGACGGGAATCATTGACGATGCCTTTATCGGCATCGTGGGCGAAAATATCGCCAAAGTATGCGCCAGGAAAGATTCAAAATGCGCTGCTTTTCAAGCCTCGGAAAGCATCGATGCCTCCGGCTGCATCATCATGCCCGGCCTGGTCAACACACACACGCATCTGCCGATGGTCTGTTTCCGGGGCATGGCCGATGATCTGTCGCTCATGGAGTGGTTGACAAAACATATCTGGCCGGCGGAAATGCGATTCGTCAACAAAAAAATGGTTTATGACGGTGCGATGCTGGCCATGGCGGAGATGATTCTTTCCGGAACGACAACGTTCTGTGACGCTTATTTTTACGAAGATTCAATCGCCGAGGCGCTCAGCGCGGCGGGAATGCGCGCCGTCGTTTCGCAGGGCTTCGCCGATTTCTTTATGCCGGACAAAAAAAAAGCCGACAGAATGATGGCCAAAGCCCGCGCCTTTGTCGAACGCTGGCAGAAACACGCGCCGCTGATCACACCGGCTTATTTTTGCCACTCGCCCTACACCTGCTCGCCCTCAACACTGGTTACGGTAAAAGACGCGGCGCGGGAATCCGGCATTCAGTACCTTATTCACCTGCTGGAAAATAAAGACGAGACAGATATCATCCTGAAGCGCTACGGGAAAAAGCCGGTGGATCATCTTCTGGATCTGGGTGTTCTCGATGAGCGCACGGTTGCCGTACACTGCAACTGGCTCGACCAAAAAGATATAGACGTATTTGCCGATCTGGGCGTGAAAGTCTCGCATAATCCGGAAAGTTCCATGAAACTGGCTGCCGGTGTCGCGCCGGTTCCTGCCATGCTGTCGAAAAGCCTATCGGTCGGGATCGGCACGGACGGATGCGCCAGCAACAACGACATGGATATGTTCCGGGAAATGGATACGACGGCAAAGATACACAAAGTAACATCTCTTGATCCCACCGTTATGAACGCGGAAACGGTTTGCCAAATGGCGACAATCGGCGGGGCAAAAGTTTTGGGTTTGGATACATTTACCGGTTCCATCGAAGAAGGGAAAAAAGCAGACATCATTTTCTTGGATATGAATCAACCGCACCTCACACCGCTTTATAACTGTTACTCCCAGATTGTTTACGCCGCGCGCGGCGCGGACGTCAGGACCAGCATCATCAATGGAAAGATTGTGATGAAAGACCGCCGGCTGACGACGATTGATGTTCAAGCCGCCATGAGAAATGTACGCTCGGTCGCCGCCGATATTATGAATCATAATGTTCGTTAAAAACGAACAACTCAAGGCATATTATATTCTCGGGCAGATTGTCATTGACACATAAATCATTATTCCCTATATTCTGCGCGGACAAAACGATGTTGAATCATTTTTTTAAAAAGGTCTGCCCAATATGAATATTATCGTTTCCGGCTCGATGGCGTACGACAGAATCATGAATTTTCCCGGATATTTCTCCGATCATATCCTGCCCGATAAAATCCATGTGCTCAATGTCTGCTTTCAGGTGGACGGTATGAAGGAAAAATACGGGGGCACAGCGGGCAACATTGCCTACGCGCTGAGAATGCTGGGTGAAAAGCCCATCATCTGCGCCACGATCGGTCACGATTACCAGAAATATTTCAATTGGCTTCAGCAAAACGGCA